>DATJCV010000418.1:0-11062 GCA_035497775.1 Burkholderiaceae bacterium
TCATGAAATAGCGCATGTAGTCGCCGCTGGTGCCGATCGCCTCGTTGTCGCGCAACGCGATATTGGCGATCGAACCTTCCCCGCGCGGATCGCGGATACCGACTTTCCACGGATGGTCGCTGGGCTGGCCGATCGCCAGGATGTTGCCGCCGACGTTGATCAGTGCCGCCTTTACCCCCTGCGTGCGCAGAATTTGCGCCGCGTGGTCGAGCGCGTACCCTTTCGCATATCCGCCCAGGTCCAGCATCACTGCCCGATTACGGCTGGAAATCGTGGTGCCCTCGAAACGCAGGTCGCTCATGCGCGGGTTGGCGTCGACCCAGCGCTTTATTTCGGCTGCGTCGGGTGCATGCGCGGAGATGTCGCTGCTTTGGAATCCCCACAAGCGGATCAGGTGGCCAATCGCGGGATTGAACAGGTTATCCGAACGTTCCGCCAGCGCGGCCGCGGACTGGAGGATGTCGACCATCTCGGCATCCGCCTGAAACGGTTCGCCGCGCGCGATCGCGTCGTTCAGCGCGGTCAGCATGCTCGGTTGCCAGGCGTGAAATTTATGATGCAGCCGATCGAATTCGCCGAGGACACTCTCGGCCAGCACGCTTGCGCGCTCTGCCGACTCGCCATGGATGCTGACTTCGACCAGCGTGCCGAATACATTGCCTTGAGTCCGGTAGGTTTTGCCGGCCGGCGCGCAGGAACCCAGCAATAACATGGACAATACGCAGGCAAGCCAGCGGCCACCCAAGTCACGCCGGTAGGTCATCGAGCGCTCCCGGGCGTTGCCATCTCCAGAAGCGGATTCGTCAGCAGGATTTCCAGCAACGCCGAAAAATTCTCCCAGCAACCGGCCCCGGTCCGGGTCGCATCGTCCGGCCTGATGGTATCGTCGGCGGCGTGCAGATGACGCGGAAAGCTCGCGTGCGTGCCATGCAGCGGCGCCGTATCGAGCGCCAACTGGTGTTCGCCGTATGACCAACTGATCGAATACTCATCGCTGTTGTGGTAGCGCACCTCCATCAATAGGCCGGTGTCGAAGGCGAGCACCAATGCATCCTGCGCCAGGCGCGGCGCCTCCGTCATCCGACCGGCATAATGCCGCTCCAGCTCTTGCTTCAACAGCATGTGCACGCTGATCGTCGGCAGCGCCGCCACACTGCCGCCGTCCAGCGCCATCATCTCGGCACGCAGTTGGGCTCGCATCTGATCGAGAATCAGCGCGCTCAGATAATGTTCATACGCCGGATGTTCGGCCACCGCGCCCTGCCTGATTTTTACCAGCAGCGCCGCTTCGTCATCGACCGCATGGCGCCGCAATATTTCCTTGCGCGACTCGCGCAACAGCCAGGCGGTGCGCGCATACATCGAGTTCAATCCGTCCTGGCTGATTTCGGGAAGTTCGATATCCACGCCCGCCACCTCAATGCATCCCATGGCCGCCATGCGCTTTGCCGCTATCCCTGGCTTGCACCATTTCCAGCGTCACCTGCTCGAAGCGCACTACCTTTCCGCCCTCCTTCGCCGCAAACGCTTCGGCATCCGCCCTGTTGGCAAATGATGCCAGCGTGGCGCCCATCGCCCCGGTCTTGCTGCTGCCGGCAACATACAGCGCCGACTTGGCATCGATCCAATTGCCGCTCGGGTGTTCCCATTCCGCCTTGCCCATGTCTTGCACGAAAACGGCAGCGACTGTCCGCTTTTGTTCCGGCGCCAGCAGCATCGAAAACAAGTCCATCAAATCGCAGTAAAAATCCGGCTCGCCTTCGGCGTAGTGCATCTGCGCCTTCGGCCCCGGATAGTCCTTCAGCAACATGCCGTCCAGCGCACAGGCGGTGCCATCTTCCGCTTCGAGCGCGGAAACCTTGGAAAGCTGCTGGCTGCAGGCAGCCAAAAGTCCGAGTATGGCGACTCCGCCCAGGCAGGCGCGCAGCGCGCGGCGCGAAATGTTGAAGCCGATGTTCATTTGAATCTCCAGATGGCGACGATAAACGGGATGGCGATCCATCCCAGCATGATTCCGAGCAGGGTGAGCGGATCGGTCAAGCTGCCTGGCACGACGGTTGCCAATCCGTACATGTTTTGCACCTGTGCGGAGTTGAAAATGTTCAGCAGACGGAACACATCGGCTGGATTCATCATCAGCAGGCCGGCGAACAAGCCGCTTCCGAGCTTTCCTTCGCTGGCCACCAGGATTCCCATCAACACCAGATCGAACACCAGCACGAAGAAAAACCACAGGCCGATCGCGGCGCCGCTAGCGCGCATCCGGTCTTGCGCCAGCACCGAAATCAGCAGCGACAGGCTCAAGAACGCCATTCCCAGCAAAATCGCACTCAGCACGAAACCGCCATAGTGGAACAGGTCGGCCCGTCCCAGGCGCGCCAGCAGCGGCAGCAGGCTGCCGCCGAAGCCAAGCAAGGTGGATGCCGACAAGGCACCCGCCAGCCCGAGGTATTTGCCGAGCAGGATCTCAAGGCGGGTGATCGGCATCGACAGCAGCAACTCCAGAGAGCCGCGTTCCTTTTCACCGACGATCGCGTCGTATCCCAGGATCAGCGCGATCAGCGGTACCAGGTAGATCACCAGACTGACCAGGCTGGTGATTGTGACATCGATCCCATGAAAGCCGACCGAGCCTTGCTGGGCCGAGCCGAAATAGGCGATCGCCAGCGCGAATGCGGTGAAGATCAGGGCCACCGCCACCACCCACAGATTGCGAATCCGCTCGCGGAATTCCTTACCCGCGATGACTCGTATCTGCGCCCATTCAATGCGAGCGGACATGCGCGCCTCCATACCCGAGAAACAAGTCTTCCAGCGAGGGCTCGCGGATCGCAATGTCGGCGATGGCGTCCGAGAACCCCGCCAGGATGCCCAAGACCGGGATTTTTTGCTCGACGGCGCAACCGATCAGCAGGCCATCCGCCGCCTCCTTCAGGCTCAGCCCGGGAAGGCTGGCAAACACTTCGCGCGCCGGCAGCGCGCAGCCCGGCTTCGGCTTCACCCGAATCACCGACGGCAGCACCGTCTTGCGCCGCAATTCGGCCAGGCTGCCTTGCGCCGCGACTCGGCCGGAAACCAGAATCGCCAGCGAGTCGACGCGCTCCTGGATTTCCGCCAGGATGTGCGAGGTGATGACGATGGTGGCGCCACCGGCCTGGACGTCGCGCAGGATCCGATAGAACTCATGGATTCCTTCAGGATCCAGGCCGTTGGTCGGTTCGTCCAGGAAAACCAGGTTCGGTTCACCCAGCAGCGCTTGCGCGAAACCCAGGCGTTGCCGCATGCCCTTCGAATAGCCGCGCACGCGCCGCTGCGCGGCATGCGCCAGGCCGACCCGTTCCAGCAACGGTGTGCAGGTCGAGTGCGGCACCCGTTTGAGGTCGGCGAACAGGCGCAGCACTTCCAGCCCGGAAAGATTGTCATAGGTAACGAAATTTTCCGGCAGATAGCCGATGCGGCGCCGCACTCGCCGGAAATCAGCGCTGCCTACGGTGCTCCCCTGCACGCGGATCTGGCCGCCGCTGCTCGTAATCAATCCGAGCATCAGTTTGAACAAGGTGCTCTTGCCGGCGCCGTTATGGCCGATCAGGCCGAACATTTCACCTTGCGCCACAGTGAGACTGAGATCGTCGAGCGCGCGCACCTCGCCGAAGCGCTGCGTGACGCCGCTCACTTCAATTGCGTTGTTTGCCAAGCCATTGCCTCCAATTCTGATGTTCCGGGCGCATGCGCGGATGCTGATCCACGACGCTGGGCGCGCGCAGCAGCGGAAACTGCCGCGCCACGAAGCGCAGCGTCTGCACTGCCGGGCTGGACAGCAGCAGCTTGACCAACGGATATTCCCAGGTCAGACGGTCGACCACGTCGTTCGCCTCATAGGGCAGGTCGCCGACACCGTCGCCGTTCTGGTCCCAGCCGCTGTAGTTGCTCCAGTAATTGCCTTGCTGCGTACCCCACAACACGTCCGCTGACGCCACGTATTTGACCTGCTCCCGATTGGCGATGAAGTCGTTGCCATCGACCTGGTTGTGGCGCGAACCGGCAGCCAGGTGCAGGCCGGTCTGATTATCGACCACCAGGTTGCCTTGAATCGTGTTGTATTCGGCGTCGTAGACGAAAAATCCGCGGCCGTTGCCGGCCACCGTATTGTTCTCGATCACCGAATCCTGGATCGTGCGCAGCATGATGCCGTGATCCGCGTTACCCCAGGCGAGGTTGTTGCGCACCACGACGTCGCGCACCATCATCAAGGCCAAGCCGCCGCGGTTCAACCAAGTTTGATTGTTTTCCCAGACGCTGCGATGGGTGTTCATGTAGTGGGTGCCATAGCGCAGGTGATGCATCTTGTTGCCGCGAAACACCGCGTTTTGCGAGACGTCGACATAAAAGCCGTCGCGCGTATGGCTGATTTCGTTGTCGATCAATTGCGCGTTGCGCGTCTGGAAGACCTGAACCCCGTTGCCGCGCGCAGCCGACTGCAGCCTGTGCTTGCCGGTAATCCGGTTGCGTTCGATTTTGGCGTCCGCCGAGCTTTCCAGCCAGATGCCGAACAGTACCTCGGTCAGCGTGCAATCCTGCAAAGTGAAGCGGTCGGAACCGGGCTCGACGTAGATGCCGGCGTTCTGCGCACCCAGGTCGCTGCCGCTGTCGCGGATGACGAAGCCGCGAATCGCGACGCCGGCCGAGCGGACTCGGATCACGTCACCGCGGTCGGCGCCGCTGATGCTGGGGCGACCAATGCCCTGCAGCTGCAACGGCTTGTCGATCAACAGGCGCTCGGTATATTTGCCGCCCGCGACTTCGATGGTGTCGCCAGGGCGCGCGGCTCGAATTGCCGCCGCGATCGATTCGCCGGCCGCGACTCGCAGCACCGCGCCGCTTGCCGGCGCACAGGCGGCCAGCCAGCCGGTCAGCAGCGCCAGCGTCCAGCCCCAACGGCGAATACGCTCGGCACCCATCATGGCCAGCCATCTCCGATCCGGCCTGCCTGCAGCACGAGCCCTTTCACGGCCGCTTCTCCCGCTGTGCGGTCTTTTGCGCCAAGTCGCGGCGCACCACTTCGAGCGGAATGAAATAGCCCTGCGCATCGATCGGCGTCAACGGCTGCCCCGCCCGTTCGCGCTGCTTGCGCTCCTTGGCCAGCGGCGGGCAGGCGTGATCGTCGTAATACATCACCATGCAGTCCAGGCAGGTCATGCATTCCATCGGATCGATCTTGCCGGCGGCGTCGATCGCATGCGAGCCGCAGCCGACCGCGCAGGCATGGCAGGTGCGGCATTCCGCCTTGCGCTTGAGTGGCGCCAGCGGGAACGCGCCGGGCAGCGCCAGGCCCGCGCCGAGCGGACAGACATATTTGCAATACGGTCGCTCGCTGAAGAAAGACCAGCCGAGGATGGCGCCAACGAAGATCCAGAACGGCCAGGTGCGGTTCCAGACGCCGACCAGGAAGGTGGTCTTGAACGGCTCGATTTCCGCCAGTCTTTCCGCCGCCTCGATCGAATACAGCGAAACGCCGAGCAGGGCGAAAAAGACGCCGTACTTGATCCATTTCAGCTTGTCGTGCAGTGGTTTCGGCAGCAGCTTCTGGAACCGTTTCAGGCCGAGAAATTTGCCGGCGCTGTGCGCCAGTTGCTGCAGCGAGCCGAACGGGCACAACCAGCCGCAAAACAGACCGCGCCCCCAGACCAGTGTGGTGATAATGATGAACCACCAGAAAATGAAAATGAACGGGTCGGACAGGAACAATTCCCACTTCCAGTTGTACAGCAGCGAATGGACCCAGGTCATGACCTGGGTGATGCTGGGCTGCGCCTTCAGATAGGCGCCAAGGAACAACACGCTCGACACCCACACCACATGGCGCGGCACCGAAATCCACGGCTTGCTGGTGCGCTTCGACATCCGCGCCAGTTTATCGCGCTGCGAATACAGCGCTGCGGCGAAGGCGAGAATAAAGATGAACAAGCCGATTTCCAGCTTGCGTCCCTGCCAGATCGCCTTCCAGGCCGCCTGCGGCCGCTCCACCTTCGGCCGGCCGCCTTCCAGGTAGCGGCCCGGGAGCCAGTATTCCTGGTCGAAGTGGACGAACGACTTGCGCGCGGTCTTGCGGTCGGTGCGGTTGGCGAGAAACGTCAGATCCCACGGATACGCCGGATTGAATTCGGCGGAGCGAATGATGAAAATTGCCGATTCCTTGTAGCCCGGCGCGTCGGCCGGCTGCAAGCCATACAGGTTCAGGTAGTCAGTATCACGGAAGGTGAAGGTGGCCGGGTCCTGGCGCACCTGCACGCGATCGTAAATCCCGCCGCGCACGAAACCGGAACCCTTGAATGAAGTCTGGCCGTCGCCGGCGATGAAAATCGCGTGCTCGTTCTCCTTCAAATCGGCCATCAGGCGCTGGTAGCCCTGCTCGCCAAGCAAGCTCCGGCCAACCGTGGGCGTGTTCAGGTAGCCGAAATACAGGTCGATGTAGGGCCGGGACGGATCTCCTTCGCCAACCTCGGAAACCGCCACCCGCAATTGCTGCACCGCGCCTTCCTTGCGCAGCGCGGCCCAGTCCAGGCGCTCGTCGACGGTGGTGAAACGGGCCTTCGGCCGCGGCACGCTCTGGACGATGCCGACCTGGCGCGCGATGGCGTAGGCGCTGCGCGAAATCGCCTGGTTCTCGGCGATCGCGGTCACGGTGGCGCCGCTGATCGCATCCAGCCCGGCCGCGTCGTCGCCGCCGGCGCGGCCGATCTCCAGCTTCTCGTCGGCCGCCCGGCCAATGTACTGGCGGATGAATTTCACCAGTTGCGACTCCGGGATGCCGGCCAGCAGGATCGGCTCCGAATGCTTCAGGATGCGCACGCCGCTGATGACGCCGCGCGTATCCATGCCAATCAGCGTGACGATCGGCTTGCCGGAATACGCCGGCACGTCCACCACGTCGGTGGAAAGGAAAACGTAGCCGACCAGCCTGGTTTGGCCATCGTCGAGCACATAGGCTTCGACGTAGCTCGGCCTGCCCTTGCGCTTGGAAAACTGCTGCGCCGCCGGCATCACCTCGCGGCAGGGCGCGGCGGCGCACAGGTCTTCCCCGTGCGTGATCTGCTCCGGCAGTTCAGCATCATAGGTGGTGGCCGGGGCGGCATGGGCCGCGGCCGCCGCCAGGACGGCGGCCCAGAATGGCAGCAGCAGCACGTGCCGCAGCCGTGACGTCAACCTTGCAACAAGCTTGTTCATGGTATTCCCGGACGACGCGCGCCGGGTTCGATAGAGCCTTGCAGTGCGCGGCGATGGATAAGCGCTCGGGGGACTGGAGGGCCCTCCGCAACCGGATGGTTCATGCAGACGAACGACGCAACTGCAATGCGGGAACGCGACCTGCCATAAGCAATACGTCCGCCCTCGACAAAACGGCCCCATATTCGCGGTGCGGGGCCGGGCCGGCCGGAGCGCCGGGAAAAACCCGGCGCTCCGGCATTTTACGCTTCCACCAGGAAGCGGCTGCGCATTTCGAGATGCAGCGCGTGGCAGAAGTGGGTGCAGTAGATCCAATAGGCGCCCGCCTTGTCCGCCTTGAAGGTCACCGATTTGGTTTCCTGCGGATTCACGATGAAGTTGATGTCGAACATCGGAATCGCGCAGCCGTGCGTCAAGTCCTCGACCTTGTCGTGATTGGTCAGCGTCAGCGTGACTTCATCGCCCTTCTTGACCTTGATCACCGGCATGCTGAAGGTCGGCGCCTGCCCGACCAGGTAGACGGAGACCTTGTTGCCCTTGCGTTCCACGCGCGTCTCGTCGTGTGCCTTCACCGCGTTCGGGAAATCCTCCATGGCGTACACCTGGCGCGTCTTGACCCGATCGCGGCGCACGATGATGCCGTCGTGCGGTTCCGGATAGGCCGAGTGGTCGGCGATCAGCTTCATCTTGTCGCCGGAAATGTCGAGCAACTGCTCGGTTTCGACGTGCAGCGGGCCGACCGGCAGGAAACGGTCCTTGGAGAACTTGTTGCCGGAGTTGAAGTACTTGCCGTCCGCTTCCTTGGTTTCGCCCATCGACGCATAGCCGTGGCCGGGCTGGTAATGGACGTCGATTTTTTCGATCGCCAGCGTCACCGACTTGTCGCCCTTGAACTGGGCGATCGCCTGCTCGACATTCCATTTGGCGATCTGGCTATCCAGGAACAGCGTGGTGTAGGCGTTGCCGCGGCCATCGAACGCGGTATGCAGCGGTCCCAGGCCGACTTCTGGCTCAGCCACCACGGCATCGCGCTCTTCCTTCAGCCCGCCGTCGAACCATTTCATGACCAACGACAGATCGATCACCGTCGCGGTCGGCGACAGTTTGCCGGAACAGACGAAATACTTGCCGTCCGGGCTGGCGTTGACGCCGTGCGGGTTCTTCGCGACCGGCACGTAGCAGGTAAGCGCGGTCTTCGGATCCGGGTTGGCCGCCTTGCGGTCGTCCACCACCGGCACCTTGGACGCGCCGATATGCGTGAACTTGCCGTCCTTGATCATCTGCTCGACGCGGGCGACGTTGAAGAACACGCAGGCGTCGCGCTCGGCGACCATCATGCCGCCGAAGTCGGCCGCGTTTTCGGTGTTGTACTGATTGGAGGCGGCCAGCTTGCCGTCATATGAAGTCGCCACCAGGTCCATGTTGCCGTCGACCCGGCACTGCCACTTGACTTCCATCGTGGCCGCATCGACGCAGGTAAACAGGCAGCCCCATTTGGACGGATCGTCGAGATCGCGGCCGTCGTTCGGCAGCGGTGTGTGGAATTCAGCGCCGCAGAACACGCGGGTAGTGTAGTTGATGGCCGGGTCGACCGGATCGCACTTGTCGGTGAACAAGCCGTGGAAACCCATCACGTTGGGCAACTGGATGATCTTGTCGCATTCCATCGTATCCATGCGGATGCGCGCCAGGCGCGCATGGATCTTGTCGTTGACGAACAGCCAGCGGCCGTCGTAGGTTCCATCCTTGTAGCTGCCGTGCACGTGGTGCGTATCGCCGGTAATGTACTTCAGGCTGCCGTCGGGCTTGGTGCCGATGATCGCCTTCGATTCGTTGGTGATGCCCCAGCCGACCATCGGGTCGACATTGAACACCGGAATGCGTTTCAGCGTGCGCCCGGACGGCATGCCGAGAACCCGCGCCTCGCCCGAATGGCCGCCGCTGGTGAAGGCATAGTAATCATCCAGCTGGCCGGGCGCCACTTCGTGGCCGCCGCCGGCGTGCGAAGGCGCTACCGCAGAGACTGCCTTGGCCGGCGCGGCATCATCCTTGCAGCCGGCCACGCCAAACGCCAGGCCTGCACCGGACAATCCCAACAATGCGCTCTTGCCCAAAAAACTGCGCCGCTGTTCCAGCTTGGGCAGGTCCTGCTCAAGGTTTTTCTTCTTTCCCGTGCTCATTTTGCGATTCTCCGGTAAGTTCCAAAATCAAAATCCGCCTCACTATAAGGGCGTATCTTTTATCCATGTTTCTAGTAGGGATTATTGGTTTCGGACTCGAAATTTTCCTTAACGCAAGTCAATTCTGCCGAATAGGGGAAAATCAGGAAGTCAACATCGCGTAAAGAAGATCGTTGCATCAGGAAATTGACGCCAGGCAAGCGGCTAAATTCGATCCTTGCCAACTTGCCGCGCGCTTGCCGACACTGGAGCGGCGGCCTTCACCGGCGCGATTGCCGCACCTGTTCGAAAAAACACACGGCGGCGGCGGCGGCGACATTCAGCGACTCGATCGCGGCTGATTGCGGTATCGCCAATTGCTGGCTGGCCAGCGCCAGCAATTCCGGCCGCACACCCTGTCCTTCATGGCCGAACAGCCACGCTACCGGACGCGTCAGGTCGGTCTCGTACAAGGTTTGCCGCGCATGCGAACTGGTTGCCAGCAAGGGGATGCGCGCTGCCTGCGCCAGCGCGGTCAGGTCTTGATTCTCGAAAATCTCGAGCAGGAAATGCGCGCCCATGCCGGCTCGCAGAACCTTCGGCGACCATGCGAATACCGTTCCGGGCGAACAGTAAACCTGGCGGATGCCGGCGCCGGCGGCACTGCGCAGGATCGAGCCGAGGTTGCCCGGATCCTGCAGTTGGTCAAGCAGCACCGCCGATTGCGTCAGGGCCGCAGGGGCTTGTGCTGGCGGCACGTCGATCAGCAGCAGCGGCCCGGTTCCGTTTTCGACCTGGCTCAAGCTGCGATACAGCGTATCCGCCAAAACAATGCATTTGTCCGCGCTAGCACAGCGCGCCAGCAGCGCCGCCACTTCGGGATCGGCTTGCGCACTTTCACTGGCCACGCAGAGCAAGGGCAAGCCGACATGCTGCAGGTAGGCTTGCGCCAGGTGGATGCCATCCAGCAGCGAGCGACCCGATTTGCGGCGCGCCTGTGAACTGCTTGCCAGTTGCTTGAGTTCCTTGTACAGCGGATTATCGCGTGACGTAATCTGCTTCATGCCGGTCTCGCCCGCGTGCCTGGCAGGATCGCCGACGGCTGCGCTTCCAGTGCCTGCCGTACTGGCGCGTAAGAGCGGCGATGCGCCGGCGACGCGCCATGCAGGCGCAAGCGCTCCAGGTGCAGGGCCGTGCCATAGCCCTTGTGCTGATCGAAGCCATATTGAGGGTATTGCTGGTGCAGCAAATACAGCGCGGCGTCACGCGCGGTCTTGGCTAGAATCGAGGCGGCCGAAATCGCAGGCACGGTGGCGTCGCCCTTGATGATCGCTTGCGCTCGAATTTTCAGCGGCGGACAACGATTGCCGTCGATCAGCGCCAGATCCGGCACACATGCCAGCCCCTCCACCGCGCGCTGCATCGCCAGCATGGTCGCTTGCAGGATATTGAGCGTATCGATTTCCTGCTCGGAACAGCAGGCGATCGACCAGGCCAGCGCACCCGCGCGGATTTCCAGCGCCAGTTGATCGCGCCGCGCTTCACTCAGCTTCTTGGAATCGCGCAAGCCGGCGATCGGCCGGGCCGGGTTCAGTACAACCGCGGCGGCAAATACCGGCCCGGCCAGCGGCCCGCGGCCCGCTTCATCGACGCCGCAGATGATTTGATTGACGCCGCCC
>DATJCV010000419.1:0-10340 GCA_035497775.1 Burkholderiaceae bacterium
AGAAAGAGAAGCGCCTACGAAAAAGATGCCGTACACCTGAACCCGGTTCATGTGATCATTGCGGCACTGATCGGCGTCTCGATTTTTATCGGGGCATTGGTGCTTCTGGTAAAGATTGCAGTCGCGATATAACAACACAAGCAGCTTAATTTGAAATCGTATCGGGAGAGATGAAGATGGCTTCTCAACACGCTAGTGCGCCATATTATTTTGTGCCAGGGCCATCCAGGTGGCCGGTACTGGCGGGCGCCGCGCTGTTTCTGACGATGGTGGGAGGGACTGCCTGGCTGAACGGTTATGGCTGGGGTCCGTACGCCAACCTGCTGGGAATATTTTCCCTGCTGGTCGTGCTGTACAACTGGTTTGGCGATTCGATAGCTGAATCCGAAGGCGGTCTGTATAGCGCAAGGATTGACATCTCCTATCGTTGGAGCATGGCCTGGTTCATTTTCTCCGAGGTCATGTTTTTCGCCAGCTTCTTCGGTGCCCTGTACTATTTGCGCAGCGTATCGATGCCGTGGCTAGGTGATCTGGACCACAAAATCCTGTGGCCTGATTTCGTTGCCCACTGGGGCAATACCGGGCCGGCTGGCACGATCGATCAATTCCAGACCATGGGACCGTTCCCGATCCCGACCATCAACACCGCGTTGCTGCTGACTTCCGGCGTCACGCTGACAATCGCGCACCACGCGCTACGCGCCGGCGCACGTGCCAAGACCGCATTCTGGCTGTTCCTGACGATCTTGCTGGGTGCCACCTTCATGGGCTTCCAAGTCTATGAATACATCCATGCCTACACCGAGCTGAACTTGAAGCTGACGTCGGGCGCCTATGGTTCGACATTCTTTCTGCTGACCGGCTTTCACGGTTTTCACGTGACGGTCGGCGCCATCATGCTGTCGGTGGTGCTGTATCGGGTACTGAAGGGCCATTTCACTCCAGAAAATCATTTCGCGTTTGAAGGCGCGGCCTGGTACTGGCACTTCGTCGACGTGGTCTGGCTCGGCTTGTACGTGGTGATTTACTGGCTGTAATCTGGTTCATCCCGCTCCACCATGAAAGGCCGCACTTCGGTGCGGCTTTTTGCTAGTGGGGTGGTGGCGGTCGCGGTGGTTGGGCCAGCGCGAAATCAGTAGCGAATGCCGGTTGGTTCGATCCAGCCGAGTCGGTAGCCGATCAGCAGCAACAGAAACAAGGCGACCGAAAATCCGACGCGCAGCGCCAGCGCATGCAAGGTACGATCAGTCCTGCCGCGATCCTTCATCAGGAACACCAGCGCTGAACCGAGGCTGGCGATGATCAGGACAAAGGCGATGGCGACGACGATTTTCAAGAGATTTCCCAGCCTTATTCGGGGCGCCGGGGTAGGCAGCGGGTAAAGCGATATTGTAATGCCAATCACATTCCGCTTCAGGACGGTTCCGCTGGTGGCAACGGTGATCGTGGCCCTGGTCGGCGTCGCCCTGGGCCAGTGGCAGACGCGGCGCGCCTTGCAAAAGGAGGCCATCGAAGTCCAGTTGGTGAGCCGGCAAGCGCTGCCGTCCTTGCTGCTGGGCGCCGCGCCGCTGCAGCCGGACGAGGTCGAATATCGGCGTGTCGTGGCGCGTGGTGAATTCGTTGCCGGCTGGCCGGTCTATCTGGACAATCGGCCGTTGCACGGTGCGGCCGGCTTCTACCTGCTGATGCCATTCCATATCGTCGAATCCCAGCGTTATGTGCTGGTTGCGCGCGGCTGGCTACCGCGCGACATGGCCAATCGCACCCGTTTGCCGGCAGTGCCGACACCGGCCGGGACGATCGAGATCGAGGGTGTCGCGCGCCGTCATCCGGGTCGCTTGTTGAACTTGGGGCAGGCCGACGCGGTGCGGCCCGGCAGCATCCAGCAAAACCTCGACATTGGCGAATTTGCCCATGTCAGCCAATTGGCACTGCAGCCGTTTCTGCTAGAACAGACGACGGACACCCATGACGGTCTAGTGCGCGACTGGCCGCGGCCATCAAGCGGGGCCGAGATGCATCGTGGCTATGCGTTCCAATGGTATTCATTGGCGCTGATGGCCTTGTTATTTTTTATTGCAACAGGGTTTCGGAGCGGAAAGAAATAAGCAAATGCAAGTGCGCGGTCGCGGGAAACTCTTTGCGATAATGGTACGTATTGGCGCTGATGGCCTTGTTATTTTTATTGCAACAGGATTTCGGAATGGAAAGAAATAAGCAAATGCAAATGCGCGGTCGCTGGAAACTCTTTGCGATTCTCGCCGTCTGCCTTGCGCCGCTGGCCGCTTCCTATCTCACCTACTATGTGATCAAGCCGCAGGCGCGTACCAACTACGGCACCTTGCTCGACCCGCGCAATTATCCGATGCCGGCACTGAATGCGACGGCGCTGGATGGCGCGCCGGCCGGACTGGATGCGTACCAGGGCAGCTGGATCATGTTGCAAGTCGATAGCGCCGAATGCGCGCAGGCGTGCCAGACCAAGTTGTTCGAGATGCGACAGTTGCGCCTGACCCAGGGCCGCGATCGGACACGGTTGGAGCGCGTTTGGCTGGTGACGGATCAACAGCCGGTCGAAACCATGCTGCTGCGCGAATACGACGGCACGCGCCTGCTGCGCGTCAAGCCAGAGGCGCTGAAAAACTGGTTGCCGACCGAAGCCGGCACCACTGTCGCCGACCACATTTACATGATCGATCCGCTCGGTAATCTGATGATGCGTTTTCCGAAAGACGCCGATCCCAACAAGATCAAGAAAGATTTGACGCGGCTGCTGAAAGCGTCAAGCATAGGATAACCAATGCTGATACAACTTGCGCTGACCGGCATGCTGGTGGCCTTGCTGCCGCTGGCCATCGTCTGGACTTCGGGCGACGCCGACAAATACCGGAAGCTGATCTGGATCACGCTGTTCCTGACTTTCGACCTGATCATGTTCGGCGCTTTTACCCGTTTGACCGATTCCGGCCTGGGCTGCCCCGACTGGCCCGGCTGTTATGGCCACGCCAATCCACTGCAGGCGCATGGGCATATCAGCGCCGCCGCCGCCCTGCTGCCGGACGGACCGGTGACGGTGATGAAAGCCTGGATCGAAATGATCCATCGCTATCTGGCGATGGCGGTCGGCGTGCTGATCATCGCGCTGGTCGTGATTGCCTGGCGCATGTGGCTCAAGTCGGGCCGACGCGACCGCAAGTTTGCGCCGACGTTGCCCAGCGTGCTGCTGGCATTCGTTTGCCTGCAAGGCGCGTTCGGAGCCTGGACCGTGACCATGAAGCTGCAGCCGATCATCGTCACCACCCACCTCCTGCTGGGCCTGGGGTTGCTGGCCTTGTTGACCTGGTTCGGCGTCCGTCAGAACGCGCCGCTGGCGCCGCGCGTGGCAGCGCCAGCCTTGGCCGGGGCAGCGGCGTTCGGACTTTTGTTGCTGGCGGTCCAGATCGCGCTGGGCGGCTGGGTCAGCACCAACTATGCGGCGCTGGCTTGCACCGATTTCCCGCTGTGCCACGGCGTACTGGTGCCGCAGATGGATTTCGCCAATGGCTTTTCCGCCTGGCGCGCGCTGGGTAAAACCATGGATGGCGAATATCTGCCGTTTCCGGCCTTGACGGCAATCCACTGGACCCATCGCAATTTTGCCTTCGTGGTCTTCGCCTATCTGGCTTGGCTCGGCTGGCGTGCGCTGGGTCTGGCGCATCTGCGTCGGCTGGCGTGCTGGCTGCTGGCGGCGCTGGCGCTGCAACTGGCGACCGGGCTGGCCACCGTATTTCTGAACTGGCCGCTGGCGATTGCGGTGATCCACAATGGCGGCGCGGCGCTGCTGCTGCTGTTGCTGGTCATGCTAAACTTCAAAATCAGATACTTGCCCCAGCCCGAGCCGGCTTCTGTGCCTGGCGGCAAGGCGATGCCGGTTCATCTGCGGAATTCCAATCCATGAGCACTCTGAGCATTTCACCCAGTCGCCTGGCTCAGTACTGGGCGCTGACCAAGCCGCGCGTGACGCAACTGGCGGTATTTTGCGCCGTCATCGGCATGTTCCTGGCCACGCCGGAGCTACCCAACTGGCGGGTCGTGGTGGCCGCCACCATCGGCATCTGGCTGTTGGCCGGCGCCGCCTTCGCGATCAATTGCCTGGTCGAACGCGAAATCGATTCGCGCATGGCGCGCACCGCGCGCCGGCCGATGGCGCGCGGCGAAATCACGGTGACGCAAACCCTGGCTTTTTCCGGCATGCTCGGCGGCATCGGCATGTGGGTGCTGTACAACTTCGTCAATCCGCTCACCATGTGGCTGACCTTTGCCACCTTCGTCGGCTATGCGGTGATTTATACCATCGTGCTGAAACCGGCCACGCCGCAAAACATCGTGATCGGCGGCCTGTCCGGTGCCATGCCGCCGGCCCTCGGCTGGGCCGCGATCGCCAACGATGTGCCGATGCAGGCCTGGCTGCTGGTGCTGATCATCTTCATCTGGACGCCGCCGCATTTCTGGGCGCTGGCGCTGTACCGGCGCGACGACTATGTCAAATCGGGCCTGCCGATGCTGCCGGTCACGCACGGCCTGGCGTTCACCCAGTTCCACGTGCTGCTGTACACGATCGCGCTGGTGGCGACCACCTTGCTGCCGTTCGCGGTCGGCATGAGCGGCGCTCTGTATCTGGCCGGCGCGCTGGTGCTGGACGCGATTTTTCTCTGGTATGCGTGGCAGATCTATCGCCATTACAGCGACCGCATCGCGCGCAAGACCTTCGCTTATTCGATCGTCTATCTGTCCCTGCTGTTTGCCGCCTTGCTGGTGGATCACTATTTGAGGTTTATGGAATGGGCTTGAAAATGAACCTGCGGCGCGCACTGTTCGCGCTGCTGATGCTGCTGGCGTTGGCCGCATGCGGCGAAAAAAGCCTGGGCGATTCGGCGCAGGGCGCCGGCCGGTTCCAGAATACCGACGTCACCGGGCTCGACTACGCGCGCGATTTCGCGCTGACCGACCACCACGGCAAACCGCGCACGCTGGCCGACTTCAAGGGCAAGGCGGTGGTGGTGTTCTTCGGCTATACCCAATGCCCGGACGTCTGCCCGACCACGATGGCCGAGATGGCTGCCGTGATGCAGGAACTGGGGCCGCTGGCCGAGCGCGTGCAGGTCTTGTTCGTGACCGTCGATCCGGCGCGCGACACGCAGGAATTACTGGCGAAGTACGTGCCGGCCTTCGACTCCCGTTTTCTCGGATTGTATGGCGACCAGGCGGCGACCGAAAAGGTGGCCAAGGAATTCAAGGTGTTTTTCCAGAAGGTGCCGGGCCAGGAGCCGGGTAGTTACACCATGGATCACACCGCCGGCAGCTATGTGTTCGATCCGCAGGGCCGCATCCGGCTGTTCGTGCGGCATGGACAGGGTCCCGAGCCGATCGTGCACGACTTGAGGCTATTGCTGTCCTGATTCGGCTTCAAGTGCGTTGATGCATGGAGTATGTTTGAAGAATGACCGGACAAAGCTCAGAAATCAAGCATGGTTGGTCGAGTATATGGACCACGCCGTACGCAAAGCCAGTATGAATCGGCCGGGTCGCTGCCGCCGGCACTGATCCGGGTTCAGTCTGCCAGCGCCCGAATCACCCGGCAGGGCTTGCCGGCCGCAAATACCTGTTCCGGCATCTCTCGGTTCACCACACTGCCGGCGCCACTCTTGACCCCAGGCCACACAATGGCGCCGCCACTGCCGGAGCACCAATAAAAAAGCGCTCTGGCGAGCGCTTTTGAGACTTGCTGCGGGCGGGATTCACGCATTAGGCATATTCCGCCAGCGACCCTTTCATCTTCTTCAACGCCACCGCCTCGATCTGGCGAATGCGTTCGGCCGAGACGCCGAATTCCCCGGCCAGCTCGTGCAGCGTGGCGCCCGAACCGTCGTCGTTGGCCAGCCAGCGCGCCTCGACGATGCGGCGCGAACGGTCGTCCAGTTTGCCCAGCGCGCTTTCCAGACCCTCCGATTGCAGGCGGTCGTATTGCTGCGCTTCCAGGACGCTGGTCGGCTCATGCAGCTCGGACGACAGGTAGCCGATCGGGGCGAACTTCTCGTCGTCGTCATCGGTCGGCGCTTCCAGCGCGATGTCGCGACCGGTCAGGCGCGTTTCCATCTCGATCACTTCCTCGCGCTTGACGTTCAGGGTCGCGGCCAGGGCATCGACCTGCGCCGGCGTCATCGTATCCAGCCCTTCCTTGTGGCTGCGTAGATTGAAGAACAGCTTGCGCTGCGCCTTGGTGGTCGCCACCTTGACCAGGCGCCAGTTCTTCAGGATGTATTCGTGCATCTCGGCCTTGATCCAGTGCATCGCATACGACACCAGGCGCACGCCTTGATCGGGATCGAAGCGCTTGACCGCCTTCATCAAGCCGATATTGCCTTCCTGGATCAGGTCGGCATGCGGCAAGCCATACCCCAGGTAGCCGCGCGCGATCGACACCACCAGGCGTAGATGGGACAGCACCAGTTCTTGCGCCGCGCCAAGATCATTGCTTTCGCGCAGACGGCGCGCCAGTGACATTTCCTCGTCGTGCGTCAGCATCGGCAACCGGTTGACGGCGGAAATGTAGGCGTCAATATTGCCCAGGCCTCCGGTAAAGCCAAGTGCCAGCGCGGTGTTGTTCACCGGAATCAATGCGGCTTGCGCAGAGCTTGCTTTCATCGTTTCTCCCAATGGTTCAACTGCGGCGATGACTTGCCTTCGAAACAGCCATCAAGCGGGCTAATGACCAATTTTAGCACTCCACCCGATAGAGTGCTAATTGCGGTAATCGAAGGATGGCATAGCCAATAACTATAAAACGCCAAATCTTGATTGTGCGTCCACAGAAAAAATTTAGAACTGATCCAGCGCAGGAAGTTGCGCCGCCTCAAACAAAAAGCTGGCAAAGTGCGGCCGGGAATTTGGCAGGACTGAGGATGACAGGGGTATGCCGAAAAATCAAAATGCGCCCCTCGACAGCGGACGAGCTGAAAATATACCAGGGCTAGTATATGGGGCGGATTGCCAGGGCAGCACTCATGCCAGTCGCACCAGATGCCGCCTGACCGACAGCACTGCCCCGGCCAAGCCCAGCAGCGCGCTGGCTGCCAGCAAGCCGAGCGTGGCGGACAGCCCAAGCGGCGCCAGTTGAAAGTCCGATGCATATAACCGGGCGAATTCGGTAATCGCCTGGTTCAGCGGCTGCAAGGCCAAGGCGACTGCGCTCATCGCCACGCCGCCGGCGCACAGGCCGAGCAGCACGCCGCTGTAGTAAAACGGCCGGTGGATGAAGGCAGCGGTGGCGCCGACCAGCCGTGACACCTCAATTTCCTCGCGTTGCGTCATCACCTGCAGCCGGATCGTGTTGAAAATCACCGCGATCACCACTACCGCCAGCGTGCCGCCCAGCAGCACCAGCGATAGCCGCAAGAGACGCAACAGGGCCGCAAGGCGCTTGACCCAGGCCGAATCGACTTGCACCGCTTCGACCCCTGGCAGCGCCTGCAACTGCGTCGCCAGCGTATCGATGCCGGCTGCATCGGCCGCATCTTGAAAGCCGGGCAATTTCAGCACATAGCCATCCGGCAGCGGGTTGGAACCGAGCGTGGCCAAGGCATCCGACAGGCCGCTCTTGTCTTTCAACGCGTTCAGTGCTTGCTCACGCGGCACGAATTCCAGCTTGGCACCGGCTTGCTGCTGCTGCGGCAAGACGCGCCGAATCGCCGGCGCCAGCGCGTTCGCCTGTTCGCGCGAGGTGTTCATGGTGAGGAAAATGCTGATCTCCGGCTCCACCGCGAGTTGCGCCGACACCGGCCGGATATTGTCCAGCAAGGTCAGCCCGGCAATCGGCAGCGCGAACGCGATGGCCACCACCAGCACGTTCAGCGCGAAGCTGGCTGGCGATTTCAGCAAATGGCCGCAGGCCACTGCCAGCGCAAAGCGATGGTGTCGCAGCCAGCCTTTCATACGCTGGCCTCGGCTGCGTCTTGCCGGCGCCAGGTTTCCGCGACTTGGCCGTGATCGAGGAATACCACCCGGCTGGCGGCATCGAGGAATTGCTCATCGTGGGTCGAAATCAGGCAGGTAACGCCGACTCCATGAAACGATTGCAGCGCATCCAGCACCTGATTAGCGCTGGCGCGGTCCAGGTTGGCGGTCGGCTCGTCGGCCAGGATGATTTGCGGCCGGTTGACGATGGCGCGCGCAATCGTGACCCGCTGTTGCTCGCCACCGGAAAGTGCCAGCGGCTCGCTTGCCGCTTTGGAAAGCAGGCCCAGCTTGTCGAGCGCGGCGCGCGCGCGTTTCTCGGCGTCGCTGCGGGCGGCGCCGCACACCAGCAATGGCAGCATCACGTTGGCCAGCACGCTGCGGTCGTTCAACAGCGATTGCTGCTGGAAAATCAGGCCCAGATTGCGCCGCAACCAAGGCAGGCCGGAGGTCTTCAGGCGGCCGATGTCTTGCCCCTGGACCAGCAGTGTGCCGGAGCTGGGGCGCTCAATGCCGGCGATCAGTTTCAAGAGCGTCGATTTGCCGGCGCCGGATGGCCCTGCCAAAAACACCAGTTCGCCCTTGCCGACTGTCAGCGTGACGTCGCGCAAGGCCACCGCATCGGCCGCGTAGCGTTTGCCGACCCGCTGGAATTCGATTATCGGCGTCATCGTATGCGCTTCCGCTCAGCCCAGCAGCGCATCGACAAATTCGACCGCATTGAAGGGTTGCAAGTCTTCGATTTTTTCACCGACGCCGATGAAATACACCGGGATCGGATTGCTGCGTGCAATGGCCGCCAGCACGCCACCCTTGGCAGTGCCGTCCAGCTTGGTGATGACCAGTCCGGTCAGGCCGAGCGCGGCGTCGAAGGTCTTGACCTGTGCCAGTGCATTTTGCCCGGTGTTGCCGTCGATCACCAGCAGGATTTCGTGCGGTGCGCCCTCCATGCCCTTGCCGATCACGCGCTTGATTTTTTTCAACTCGTCCATCAGGTGCAACTGCGTCGGCAGGCGGCCGGCGGTATCCACCATCACCACATTGGTGCCGCGCGCGCGCGCCGACTGTACCGCGTCGAACGCGACTGCGGCCGGGTCGCCCGATTCCTGGGCAATCACGGACACGTTGTTGCGCTCGCCCCAGATCGTCAGCTGCTCGCGGGCCGCCGCGCGGAAAGTGTCGCCGGCCGCCAGCAGCACCGATTGCCGGTGCGCCTGTAAATGCTTGGCCAGCTTGCCAATGGTGGTGGTCTTGCCGGCGCCGTTGACGCCGGTAATCATCATGACCAACGGCTGGTGACGTCCCAGCACCAGCGGCTTTTGCAGGCTCGACAGCAATTCGGTCAGCAGGGCGCGCAAGGCTTGCTTGACTTGTTGCGCCTCGGTCAGTTTCTCGTCCTTGACTTTCTTTTTCAGCGCGCCGAGCAGGAATTGGGTGGCATCGACGCCGGCGTCCGCCATCAGCAGCGCCGATTCCAGCTCTTCGTACAGCGCGTCGTCGATGCGGGCGCCGACAAAGATCGTGGTCAGGCTGGATGAAGTCTTGGCAAGTCCGGTTTTCAGGCGCGCGACCCAGGATTTCTTTTGCTCCGGGGTGGTGACCGCTGGTATGACCAGCTCGTCCTCGACTGGCAGCACAGGCGCCGTGGCGTCGACTGCCGGCGCAATCGAGGACGCCGGCTGGACTGGCTCGGGTGCGACGGTGGTTTCGGGTTTGGGTTTTTTCTTGAAGAAACTAAACATCGGCGGCCAGGCGAGAATGCCGGCAGCGGCGCCGCCGGCAAGGATATACAATCATCCGCATTCTAACAGAGCACCGACCATGAAATTTTCGATTCGCGCAATCGCGCTGGTATGGCTGTGGCTGGGTTTGTGCCTGTTGGCGCAAGCGGCGCCGGCACAGGAATTCATGCTGACCAACGGCATGAAGATCATCGTCAAGGAAGACCATCGCGCGCCCACCGTGGCGCACATGGTCTGGTATCGGATCGGCTCGATGGACGAGGTCAACGGCACCACCGGCGTCGCCCACGCACTGGAACACATGATGTTCAAGGGCACCACGACCCTGAAGCCGGGCGAATTCAGCCGCCGCGTGGCGGCACTGGGCGGGCGCGAGAATGCCTTCACCAGCAAGGATTTCACCGCCTATTTCCAGCAAATCGAGAAATCGAAACTGGAAGCGGTGATGGCGCTGGAAGCCGACCGCCTGGCCAACCTGGTGTTCGACCCGGCCGAGTTCGCGCAGGAAATCAAGGTGGTGATGGAAGAGCGCCGCCTGCGCACCGACGACCAGCCGGATGCGCAGGTGGACGAGGCGCTGAATGCCGCCGCTTTTAACGCCCATCC
>DATJCV010000420.1:0-3463 GCA_035497775.1 Burkholderiaceae bacterium
CGGCTGAGGACGACTTGTTCAAACGCAGCCAGGTGAAGCTGATTGGCGCATGCGAAGGCGTGCAAGAGCACTACTATGCCATCAGCACGGAGCGCAAAGTGATGCATCCATTGGTGCAGCAACTGTTGAAATTGACATAGCCGGTGGTAACAATATTGATATTTAAGAAAATTAAATCAATATTGCGGGCGCTAGTACTCCCTGCACGTAGTGCCGGAGTAAGCTGCTCTCTCATTCCGTCCGGTTGCCGTTGCCCAGTGTACTGTTGCTGATCTATTGGCATTTCATTGCCAAAGTTCAGCAGGCGGAAAACGTTCCTCCTCTCCCGCTCTGAGTGATCGCCATCCCCATTCCCTGAAACGTTCGGCCGTAGCCGTGAACTCATGGGCGTGCGCATTGAGTTCTGAAGGTCGCGCCAGCAAGGAAATGGGCGGAGCCAATGCGAATTGAATATGGAAGCCCCATTTCCCATGCAGCAATTCATACATTGCCCGCACACTATCTCGATAAGTCACGCCAATCAAGTCCTGATCTTCAAGTTGAAGACGTAAATGACTCAAGATCCGAACAGCTTTACCAAAATCAAAATCGGCATCTACAGCAATGCCTGTATGTTCGTCGCGTGCGATCGGGAAAACATAAAAACGGAACAATACAAATAGCTCTGAACAGAAATCAAAAAATGGAATGTGCGTGCACAAAATCAACAAAATCCGATATATCGATTGCCCAATTTCCAGTGCGTGCTTGCCATCATGTTGCGCATTGGCCATGCGCAAAAAAATCACTAGAGCAGCCAACGCATCGAACCCCGGCCTTCGTTCCAGTTGATGAAGATGTTGCCCCGACAGTTGGGTAAGCAGGACGGCACGCTTAGCCTGCTGGAGCAGGCATTAAAAAAATCAGGTGGGGCAAGAACGCGAGAGCAACGGGCGGCCGCGCTCGACGCGCTTTTGCATCGTGGACGCACAAAGCGTCAAGAACACGGATAACCGTTTTAAAAACTTCCTTGGAAGTATTGATAAACAAAACCCGGCAATCCCTTGTGGATGCCGGGTTTGCTTTTTTTGCGATCATGCAAGATCAATGGCAATTGCAGGATCATCGTTATCTAGAACATACTCCATTGGCTAATGACCAATGCCGGATGCGTATCAAGGGAAAAATAGATATACTGTCGATATAGTAGTTTCCGGCAGCCGCGCACAGCAAGTCCCGGGTCGCGCCGGGTAGGCAATTTCGCCGATGTGCCCTCAGCCGCGCCTGCGGTTCCAGAATTCAAGTCAGATACGGAAAATCGATGAGCCTATTTGCCACCGAGGTCGACGAACACGATCCGCAGAACGAGCCGGATCGCCTGGCTGCCGGACGCAGAAGCACCTGGGTCAGTGTCGTGCTCAATATCGCCCTCAGCGCGGTCCAGGCCGTCGCCGGCATCTGGGCCGGGTCGCAGGCATTGGTTGCCGATGCGATTCATTCCTTGTCCGATCTGGTGTCCGACTTTGTGGTGCTGGTGGCCGGGCACTATAGCCGCAAGGATGTCGATGCCGACCACGCCTACGGCCACCAGCGTTATGAAAATGCCGCCTCGCTGGTATTGGGCGCGCTGCTGCTGGCGGTCGGCGTGGGCATGCTGTGGGCCGCTGTGCAGAAAATCCAGGCGCCGCACAGCGTGTCTTCGGTCCACTTGCTCGCGCTGTGGGTGGCGCTGGCGGCGCTGGTGGCCAAGGAACTGCTGTTTCGCTACATGCTGGCGGTGGCCACCCGCTTGCGCTCCAGCCTGCTGATCGCCAACGCCTGGCATGCGCGCTCGGACGCCGCCTCGTCGCTGGTGGTGGCGCTTGGGATCGGCGGCAATCTGCTTGGCTTTTCGCTGCTCGATCCGATCGCGGCGCTGATCGTCGGCTTGATGGTGAGCAAGATGGGCTGGGGTTTTTTCTGGTCCGCGTTGCATGACTTGATGGACCGCGCGGTATCGGCAGAAGAAGCGGCGGCCATCGCCGCCACGCTGCGCGCGACGCCCGGCGTGCTCGGCATTCACGATATGCGCACGCGCAAGATGGGCGACATGACGCTGGTCGACGTCCATCTGGAAATCAACGCCCGCCAGACCGTCGCCGAGGGACATGACATCGCGGTGCTGGCGCGCCGCCGCGTGCTGGACGCGCATCGCGTGCTGAATGTGATGACCCACGTCGATCCGGTTAAATAAAATATAAACAATATTGGGGTCAGAAACAATATTGGGGTCAGAGTCGATTTTTCTTGGTTGAGATATGACCGCGGAGTAGAATTTTGATCACTTCATTCTGCTCCAGTCGTTGCCATGGCGCGCCTCCCTCGTCTTGTTGTCCCTGGTCAACCGCATCACGTCATTCAGCGCGGTAACGACCGCCGGCTGATATTTCATGATGACGGCGACTATCAGGCCTTGCTGGATTGGTTGCATGAGGCCGCAAGGCGGTTCCATGTCGCTATCCATGCCTATGTTCTGATGCCAAATCACCTGCATCTGCTGGCTACTCCCGCGGATGCAACCGGCTTGGGCCGTATGATGCAATGGGTGGGGCGCTATTACGTTCCCTATTTCAATCATAAGAATGGTCGGGTCGGTACCTTATGGCAAGGCAGGTACAGGACCACGGTGATCGACGCCGAACAGTATTTCCTGGTTTGCAGCCGCTATATCGAGCTGAATCCGGTACGCGCCGGTATGGTGCGCGATCCGCAGCAATATCGCTGGTCAAGCTATGGTCACCATATCGGGGCTCATTCGGATCCGTTGATTACGGATCATGCGCTTTACTGGGCTTTGGGCAACACTCCGTTTGCACGCGAGGCGGCGTATCGGGAGCTGGTCCAGCAGGCGCTTACTTCTGAACAAATTACTGCATTGAGCGAGGCAACCCTGAAAGGCTGGGCGCTGGGCTCAGAGCGCTTCAAGGCTCACCTCGAGCGCCAGACTGAGCGACGCGTGCGGCCGGCTAAAAGAGGGCGGCCGCACAAAACGCCGGTCGATCCGGGAGATAACAGCTAAATAATTGCCATATAAAATTTCTTCACCAGCACTCTGTCCCTAATTGAAAAAACAGAAAATTTTCCATATTTTAATTTGACTCTGACCCCGTTTTATTTAATTGAAATATCTGTTGCGCTGCACTATTCTTGCTCTCCGTCCTATCAGCAGGGAGCAGTACGATGCGTACCCAGGGTTTGTATGATCCGTCCCATGAACATGATGCTTGCGGCATCGGCTTTATTGCGCACATCAAGGGACAGAAGAGCCATTCGATCATCGAACAGGGCTTGCTGATCCTGAAGAATCTCGACCATCGCGGCGCGGTCGGGGCAGACAAGCTGATGGGGGACGGCGCCGGGATACTGATCCAGATTCCGGACCAGTACTATCGCGAAGAGATGGCGAAACAAGGGGTAGAACTGCCGCCGCCCGGCGAATATGGCG
>DATJCV010000421.1:0-2189 GCA_035497775.1 Burkholderiaceae bacterium
TTTGCTTGTTTTTCGCGACTGGGGGCAGGCGCTGGTGGCATTGGCTGACCGACGTGCCAACGAGGCCCGCATCGCACTGACGCGTTGCTTTGAGCTTGCGACAGCGCAGCGCAATGACTTGCGCGCCATCCAAATAGGCACTTCACTGGTGTTGGCACATACCGCGGACGATGACCGCAATGCGGCTTTTGAGACCTTGTGCGAAGTTTTGCGCGCTGCGCAGCACAGTGGTGCCAACCGCAGCGTTCTGGATGCGGGAAGCGATTTGCAAGCCATCCTGCCACGTTTTCTTGTCAGTAGCCACTGCAATGCCGAGCTTGCCATCAGCGTTCGGCGTCTGTTGGTCGTGGATGTGAATGTAGCCGACAAACCCAACAAAGCCGTGGCCGGGACACTCACTGAGCGTGAGCGTGCCGTCCTGATGTTGGTGGCTTCAGGCCAGTCCAATAAGGAAGTTGCGCGGTCGATGAACATATCTGCAGAAACGGTGAAAACGCACTTAAAAGGGATTTTCGGAAAACTTGGAGTTCAACGACGAGAACAGGCAGTGGTCCTCGCGCGAGCGGTCGGCCTTATCGCTGAATGATCGTCCGCTGTTGGCGCCGGTGCCGTTTTAAACCAAGCCGCTGATTTTCACTGACACAGATCAACGGCTCGCAAGTCCACGCGTCATCACGGTTTCAAGGGACCTGACTTGGATCAGTGAAAATCGGCGGCCAGGGACAGTTTCATGTCGGCGCCAACACACCTGTCCACCAGTGAAAGCGAGCCAAGACGTGACGAATCCTACCGAGTAAGCGTCGGACAATCCTTGACGATTATGATCAGTCTGATCTTGGAAGGCTGCTATTCGATCTCAATTTTTCGACCATTACCGGGAATAGTCCGCCAATGGCGGGTCGAAGGGAGGAAGCTACCGGCCCCGCTAAAAACTGCTACGTTGGCCTCACCCCGTTAGCGGTCGAATCTTTGTTTTGGATGTTGGTCGGGATCGCGCCTTGAGCGCCGGTACGATTTTCAGACAGCGGACCCTCAATTGTGAAATTTTTCTTGCCAGCAACAGCACGCCGTCAACGACTGCTCCGAGGGTGCAGCAGCCGATTGACCAAAAAGCTGGCAATTTCCACTGTACCCTGTGAACCGGCCATTGGGAAAAATGGCCCAATGACTGCAAACCGCTGCATTGCCGCCGTTCGCCGGTTCCGCCCGGATTTCCGCTGTGGGTCGTGTGCTGCCTGCCATGACCGGTCACTCGGCCAAAATAGGAAGTGGCTTTTAGGGAATGCAGTCGTTCAGCGCTGGGATTCAGAGGCTACCGTAGGCGGTCCGCCGGAATGGCCTGCTTCTTCCAAAATCCAAAAGGCCCACCTCGCCAATCGTTAACGCCGATTTTGACTGATGACAGTGCGCTGAGGCATGTAAGTAGACGTTATATTTTTCTTAAATAGCGATATTCTTAAATATTGCTTTAATTTTCTTAAGTATAAATATTGTCACCAGCCGCCGCCCACCAGCGCAACACCGGAGGCGGTGTGGTGCGGTGCCCGAAACGGCCGGTGCTTCCAGCGCGCGCTGGAAAAGCCGGAGGTCAACGACTGCACCGCCGCCGATTCCAGCGCTTCCTGCTCCGTCATCGGCGGCAGGATGCCGGCAAAACGTGACGCCAGCATCGACTTGCCGGTGCCGGGCGGCCCCACCAGCAGTACGCTATGGCCGCCGGCGGCCGCTACTTCCAGCGCCCGCTTGGCCTGCAGCTGCCCCTTGACCTGCTTGAAGTCGAGGCCGCCGGCGGCATTCGCCACCGGGCGCGCTGTGTGTCGCGCCAGCTTTGCCGCGCCATCGCTGGCGGCAAAGTGGGCGCACACCTGCAGCAGGGAATCGGCGGGAAAGATGATGGCATCCTGGACCAGCGCCGCTTCTTCGGCGTTGTTGCGCGGCAGGATGAAGGCGCGCCGGCGGCCGCTGACGTCGGCGGCGCGGTGCATCGCGAACGTCATCGCCAGCGCGCCGCGAATCGGCCGCAATTCGCCCGACAGCGACAATTCGCCGGCGAATTCGTAATCGTCCAACTCGTGCGCCGGCATCTGCCCCGATGCCGCCAGGATACCGAGCGCGATCGGCAGATCGAAGCGCCCCGACTCCTTCGGCAAATCGGCCGGCGCCAGGTTGACGGTGATGCGCCGCGCCGG
>DATJCV010000422.1:0-2570 GCA_035497775.1 Burkholderiaceae bacterium
CTATGCCAATGCCTGCCGCGCTCATGGACGCGGCGAGGAGTCGGCCCTGGTGTGCTATTCGGTCAAGTCCAATTCCAACCTGGCGGTGCTGAACCTGCTGGGCCGCGCCGGTTCCGGCTTCGACATCGTCTCCGGCGGCGAGCTGCTGCGCGTGCTGGCGGCCGGCGGCGATCCGCGCAAGGTGATCTTCTCCGGCGTCGGCAAGGGTCGCGACGAGATGCGGCTGGCCTTGTCGCACAACATCGCCTGCTTCAACGTCGAATCGGTTCCCGAGCTGCACCGCTTGAACGAAGTCGCCGGCACCATGGGCCGGCGGGCGCCGGTGTCGCTGCGCGTCAATCCGGATGTCGACGCCAAGACCCACCCCTACATCTCGACCGGCTTGAAGGAAAACAAGTTCGGCGTCGCCTACGAAGACGCGCTGGCCTGCTACCGCACCGCGGCGGCGCTGCCGCACCTCGAGGTGGTCGGCATCGATTGCCATATCGGCTCGCAGTTGTTGGACGACGCGCCGCTGCTGGCGGCGCTGGACAAAATCATCGAGCTGATCGACCAACTGGCGGCGGAAGGCATCCAGTTGCATCACCTCGACATCGGCGGCGGTATCGGCATCACCTACGACGACGAAAGGCCGGTGGCGGTGGGCGACTACCTGGCGCGGCTATTCGCCCGGGTCGACGCCTGGCGCGGTAAAAAATACGGCGGCGCGCCGATCAAGGTTCTGTTCGAGCCGGGCCGCTCGATCGTCGGCAACGCCGGCATCCTGCTGACCGAGGTGCAATACCTGAAGCACGGCGAGGAAAAAAATTTCGCGATCGTCGATGCCGCGATGAACGACTTGATGCGCCCGGCCATGTACCAGGCCTGGCACGGCGTGCGGCCGGCGCAACAGCGCCCGGACGCAACACGGGTGTACGACGTGGTCGGCCCGGTATGCGAATCGGGCGACTGGCTGGCGCGCGAGCGCGCGCTGGCGCTGGAAGCCGGCGACCTGCTGGCGATCATGTCGGCCGGCGCCTACGGCATGACGATGGCTTCCAACTACAACACGCGCGGCCGGCCGGCCGAGGTGCTGGTCGACGGCGCGCAAGCGCATCTGGTGCGGCGGCGCGAGACACCGGACCAACTGTTCGCGCTGGAATCGACGTTGCCAAACGCCTGATGCAGACGATACGATATCGGGATTTGCCGGAGTATGCGTCTTAAACCGGCATTTCACGGCGGAAATTGGCCATTGATATAGGCAGTATTTGAGGAAGACCGGGCTTCAGCAGGAACCGGAATGACGCCGTATGCTGCGGATCGTCATCGTCGCCGGCGCGCTTTTTGCGGCACGCGTGCGCGCCAACCACCAGTACAACCGCACCAGCAGCAACAGCGCGACGATGGTACCCAACAGGATCGGCTGCGCGAAGTCATGCTTGCCGGCCTTCATCCACCAGAAATGCAGGATCGCCAGCGGCGCGATCAGGTAGACCAGCCGGTGCAGCCACTGCCAGCGCTTGCCGCCGAGTCGGCGCACCATGCGGTTGGTACTGGTCGCCGCCAGCGGAATCAGCAGCACGAAGGCGGAAAAGCCGACCGTGATGAAAGGGCGCTTCAAGACATCCTTCCACATTTCCTGCAGGTCGAAAAAGTGATCGAACCAGAGGAAGGTGGTGAAGTGCAGCGCGGCGTAGAAGAACGCGAACAGGCCCAGCATGCGGCGCAGCCTGATCAGCCAGTTCCATTTGGAAAGCCGCCGCAGCGGCGTCACCGTCAGCGTCAGGCACAGGAAGTACAGTGTCCAGTCGCCCGTGTTGCGGGTGATGAATTCGATCGGATTGGCACCCAGCCGGCCGCTCAGCGCAAATGCCACCAGCCGCGCCAACGGCAGCAGCGCCAGCAGGAACAACGCGACCTTGATCCAGGTGAGTTGGCGCGGCGTCGGATAAAACGCCGGCAGCGCGTCGCGCGCGGCAAGTTCGGGGGATTTCAAAAAAACCTCTTCAAGTCCATGCCGCCATAGAGCGAGGCGACTTCGCCGTAGCCGTTGAACATCAGCGTCTTGCGTTTCTTGGTAAAAAAGCTGTCTTCGCCGATGCGGCGCTCGCTGGCCTGCGACCAGCGCGGGTGATCCACATTCGGATTGACGTTGGAATAGAAGCCATATTCCTGCGGCGCGGCGATATTCCAGGCGGTGCGTGGCTGATGTTCGACGAAGCGGATCTTGACGATCGACTTGGCCGACTTGAAACCATATTTCCACGGCACCACGATGCGCACCGGGGCGCCGTTCTGGTTCGGCAGCACTTCGCCATACATGCCGAAGGTCAGCAGTGCCAGCGGGTGGTTCGCTTCATCCAGCCGCAGGCCTTCGACGTACGGCCATTCCAGGATCGGGCTGCGCAGCCCGGGCATCTGCTTCTTGTCAGCCAAGGTCACGAATTCGACGTATTTGGCGTTGCCGGTCGGCTCGACCTTCTTGATCAGCTGTGCCAGCGAATAGCCGATCCATGGGATCACCATCGACCAGCCCTCGACGCAGCGCAGGCGATAAATCCGCTCTTCCAGCGGCGCCAGCCTTTGCA
>DATJCV010000423.1:0-9347 GCA_035497775.1 Burkholderiaceae bacterium
ACTCTCCATTCGGGCCGGGCTTCCGATGCCGCCGTGGTATTGCCGCTCCTTGGCCTGTTCCTGCTGATGCCACCGATCATCACGCTGTTTGCCTCGCAGCTGGACCTGGGCGGCATACCGCTGATCGCGATATATGTCTTCGGCGTCTGGGCAGCCCTGATTGTCTGCGCCGCCCTGCTGGCACAGCGGCTCGATCCCGGCCAGGCAGCACCGATCCCGGGCACGGCGCCGGTGGCCGACTCCGAACAACCGTAAACCCCATGCTGGCCGCCAACGCCGTCCTGTTTATTTCGCTGGTCTATGTGGCGTTGCTGTTTACGGTCGCGTTCGTCGGCGATCGGCGCGCCCGGCGCGGCAATCCCGGCTGGCTGCAGTCGCCGGTCATCTATACGCTGTCGATTTCTCTGTACTGCACATCCTGGACCTTCTACGGTGCGGTCGGCTCGGCGGCGCGCAACGGTATCGAATTCGTGACCATCTATCTGGGACCGACACTGGTGTTCGTCGGCTGGTGGCTGTTACTGCGCAAAATGGCGCGTATCGGCCGGATTCATCACATCACCTCGATCGCCGACATGATCTCTTCGCGCTACGGCAAGAGCGGCTTGCTGGCGGCGCTGGTGACCATCATCGCGGTGATCGTGGTGACGCCTTACATCGCATTGCAGTTGAAGGCGGTGACCACCAGCTTTCAGGTCATCAGCAATAGCAGCAGCGACGTGCTGTCCGGTTTTCCACACACGCAACCCGACTTTCGCATCGCCTTCTGGATCGCCGCCGGCATGGCTTTTTTCACGATCCTGTTCGGCACTCGCAATATCGATGCCAATGAACGGCACCACGGCGTGGTGGCGGCAATTGCCGTGGAAGCCGTGGTCAAGCTGGTGGCACTGCTCACGGTCGGCTTGCTGGTGGTATTCGGACTCGGGAATGGTCTGGGCGACATGTTCGGCCCTGCGGCACCGGCCCACCTGCATAATGCCAACATTTTCGGCGCCAGCTGGATTACCCAGACTTTCCTCGCCGCCGCCGCGGTCATCTGCCTGCCGCGCCAATTCCAGATGACGATTGTCGAATGCGCCGACGAACAGCACTTGCGCACCGCCTCGTGGATGTTTCCGCTGTATATGCTGCTGATCTGCCTGTTCGTGTTGCCGATCGCGGTCGCCGGCCTGAACTACTTGCCGGAAGGCTCAAACCCGGACATGTTCGTGCTGACGCTGCCGATGTGGGCCGGACAGGATGCGGTGGCATTGCTGGCGTTCCTCGGCGGCTTTTCGTCAGCCACCTCGATGGTGATCGTCTGTTCGATCGCCTTGTCGACCATGCTTTCCAACCACATCATCATGCCGATCGCGCTGCGCCTGCCATGGATCGCGCTGGACGCCAGCGGCGACATCCGGCGCTTCCTGCTCAACATCCGCCGTGCCAGCATCGTCCTGATCCTGCTGCTCGGCTTTATCGACTTCCGCTTGAGTGCGCAATCCGACGCACTGGCCTCGATCGGGCTGATTTCCTTTGTCGGCGTCGCCCAATTCCTGCCGCCGCTGATCGCCGGCCTGTTCTGGCGCCAGGCCACCGCGCGCGGCGCGATTACCGGCTTGCTGGCCGGCTTCGTGGTGTGGGCCTACACACTGTTTTTACCCAGCTTCAAGGGCGGCTTCATCTTGTCGGCGCACGATATCGGCTTCGGCGTATGGAATCAGGCGCTGCTGCGCCCGCAGGCGCTGTTCGGTCTGGAAGGGCTCGACCCGCTGGTGCATGCAACCTTCTGGAGCATGACGTTCAACATCGCGCTGCTGGTTCTGGTCTCGCTGTTGCGCGGCCAAAAGCCGCTGGAGCGGCTGCAAAGCACTCTGTTCGTCGATGTCTTTCGTACCCCGGCCACGAACACGTCGCGCTTCGTCAACCGTTCCGCCACGCGCTACGACCTGAACCTGCTGGCGCAGCGCATCCTCGGACCGGACGAAGCCTACCAGTTGTTCCAGGATGCCGAGCAGCGACACGGCCTGAAGCGCGACCAGTCGCTGGCGGATGATTCCTTCATTTCCGAACTGGAACGCAAGCTGGCCGGCAGTGTCGGCGCCGCCTCGGCGCGCGCGATGATTTCACAGGTGGTGATCGGCGAAACCATCAGCCTGTATGAACTGATGAAGATTGCCGACGAAACCCAGCGCATGCGCGACTACAGCCATCAGCTGGAACAGAAATCGCGCCTGCTGGAAGCCACGGCGGGTCAACTGAAAGCGGCTAACGACCGCCTGACGCTGCTGGATAGCCAGAAGGACGATTTCCTGAGCCAGGTCAGCCATGAAGTACGCACGCCGATGACATCGATCCGCTCGCTATCGGAAATTCTTCTGGAAACCGAGGGTATTCAGCGCGAGCAAGCGGAGCGCTTCTTGCACATCATTCATGAAGAAAGCATCCGCATGACGCGCCTGCTGGATGGCATCCTGGACTTGAGCCTGCTGGAAGGCGAGGAACAGGAATGGCAACTGGCGCCGATCAATCCCGAACAGGCGCTGGACAATGCGATCCGCATCTGCGAAGGGCTGGCCGTCAGCGGCAGCCGGCTGCTGTTGAACGGCGCACGGGTGGCAGATTCCGGCTTGCCGGTGCAGGTGAACGCCGACAGCGACCGCCTGAACCAGGTGTTCATCAACCTGATTTCCAACGCGCTCAAATACAACATCAGCCCGCAGCCCTACGTGCGCGTCAGCAGCCGGATCGACCGCGGCCAATATCAAGTGCTGGTGGAAGACAACGGCCCCGGCATCCGGCACGACGAACGCGAAAAAATCTTCCTGAAATTTTCGCGCGGCTGGGCCCAGACCCGCTCCGGCACCCAGGGCGCCGGTCTCGGCCTGACCATCAGCTGGCAAATCATGCGCCGCCTGGGCGGCACGCTGGAACTGATGCCGGACAGCGGCCACGGCGCCTGCTTCCGGATTCAACTGCCGCTGTGCGAGCAGCAACCGCTGGCCGGCAGCGGCACTTAGATGCGGCTGTCAGGCTCGCGCCACGGCCCGCAAGCAAGCGGCGACATCTATATACTCCCTATATAGCCATGCCATTCCCGCACGGATGCTTTCATATTTAATAATATACTCCAATATAATTCGAGCAAGCCGGCGCCAATGATAACGATCAGGTCTATGGTCAAACTGGCGCGTCAATACTCGATTACCGGCCTTGCCGACGATTAGTACACGTCGCAGCATTTTATTTTTCGACCTCATGCCTTACCGCGCCATAGGAAAAAATCCATGAAGTTTGCTGTCGTGACATATGGAACCGAAGGCGATGTACGCCCTCTTGTCGCGCTATGCCGTGCGCTGATGAATGCCGGTCATGAAACCCGGCTGCTGGCCGATGGCGCAACGCTGGGCTCGGCCGCAGCGCTCAACGTACCCTCGGCGGCGCTGTCGGGGAATATCAAGCAAGCCCTGATACCGGGCGCAGCGCTCTCTACCGCAGTGCGCCAAAAAGGCGGTTTCAACAGCACGGCAAAAGCGCTGGCGGAAATTGCCAACACCCATACCGCGGCATGGATGCGGGAGGTGGTCAACGCCACGGAGGGCTGCGACGCCATCATCGTGTCGGGCCTGGCAGCTTTCGTTGGCCTGTCGGTTGCCGAATATCGCGGCATCCCGGCGATTGGCGCCGGCCTGATTCCGATCACGCCGACGGCGGACTTTCCATCGCCATTCCTACCGCCCGACAGGGTGCCGCGCTGGCTCAATCGGACCAGCCACCGTCTGGTGAACGGCTTGCTGTGGCAGGCGTTCCGCAAGACGACCAATGCCGCACGAGTCAGCGTGTGCGGCCTGCCGCCGCGCAAGCGCGTCTGGACCGATCACCCCATGCTCTATGGCGTCTCGCCCAATCTGCTGCCGCAGCCAAGCGACTGGCCTGACAATGCGCGCGCCTGCGGCCAATGGAGCATGGCGGATCCTGAATGGTCGCCACCGCCAGCACTCGAGGCATTTCTCGCGGCGGGAGAGCCGCCGATTTACATCGGGTTCGGTAGCATGGCCGGCTTCGACGGCCACCGCATGATGGAGACTTTGGCCGCTGCCGTAGCAGGACGGCGCGCACTGTTCTATCCAGGGTGGAGCGGCGTGGAGCCGTCCGCGCTGCCCGGGAACTTCTTCGCCATCGGCGAAACTCCGCATCACTGGCTGTTCCCGCGAACCGCGATGGTGATCCACCACGGCGGCTCAGGAACAAGCCATTCCGCCGCCAAAGCGGGCGTGCCGTCGGTCGTGATCCCCTTCGCCGGCGATCAGTTCTTCTGGGCTGACCGGCTCGCGCGGCTCGGGGTGGCCGCCAAAGCGGTGAATGGCAAGCGGCTGCAACGATCGGAACTGGCGCGGAGCATCGCCTTCGCGGACCGGGGCGAGGTGCGTGCCCGCGCGAACGCACTCGCCAGCGCAATGGCCACAGAGAACGGCGTGCAAGACGCCGTCACGGCCATTGAAAAATGGATGGCGGGTTCAAGCCAGCGCTAAGCGCGAGACTGCGCCCGCGGCTTGGACGGTCTGATGCCGCCTCGTTTGGGCGGACCAACCTCCGGGTGCCAGACCCGCCCCCACTCGCAGATATTTTTTCTACACAATATGCCGCTGCAAACGGGATTGCCCTGGCATACCGCCGTACTCAGCATGGCCGTTGTTCAGGGCGTGCTAACGGCCGGCGAATTTAAGCGAAACGGCTGAAGTCAGGCTTGCGCTTTTCAAAGAACGCGGTGATTGCCTCGCGCGCCTCCGGCGCCTTCAGCATCGCGCCGAAATGCTGGCCTTCGGTCGCCATCTGCGCCTCCATTTCGGCCCGGCAACCGCTCTTCATCAGGCTCTTGGTCACGCGGATTGAGGCTGCCGGCAATGCGACCAGCTTGGCCGCCTGCTGTTGCGCGAACGGCAGCAACTGATCGACTGGCAACACCCGGTTCACCAGCCCCATCTGCTGCGCTTCCTCGACCGTAAATGCTTCACCCAGCAACAGCTTTTCCGCCGCGCGCTGGTAGCCGGCGATTTGCGGTAACAGCAAGCTGGAAGCCGCTTCCGGGCACAGGCCGAGCTGCGCGAACGGCAATGAAAATACGGCATTGTCGGCCGCATACACCAGGTCGCAATGCAGCAGCAGCGTGGTGCCGATGCCGACTGCGGCGCCGGCCACCGCCGCCACGATCGGCTTGCTGGCATGGCTGATCTGCCACAGGAACTGGAATACCGGGCTGTCGCCGCCGGCCGGCGGATTGCGCATGAAATCTTCGAGGTCGTTGCCGGCGGTGAAAATCTGCGGCTGGCCGGAAATCAGGATCGCGCGCACCGCGTTATCGTCCTCGGCGTCCTTCAGGGCAGCGGCCATGCTTGCATACATCGCCGCGGTGATCGCGTTTTTCTTGTCCGGACGATTGAATTCGATCGTCAGAATGCCGTTGGCCTTGCTGATCAAAATATCCATGCTGTCTCCTGTGAATGTGTCTGGGGCCTATGCGCCGGCGGCCGGATGGATGGGATAAGGCGGATCTTGCGCGCCCATGCGCTGCTCGATCCAGCCGAGCGCCTGCTGCCATAGCGTCGTCTGGAATTGCGGGCGGAAGAAACCGAAATGGCCGATGCGGCTGGCAGTGACGTCGGCCGGGCGGATGTAGCGCCGTTCCTGCCTGGCGTTGCGGTAGCAGTCGTGCAGGCTGTCGATGCTGCGTCGGCTCATCATCTCGTCGTCGGTGAAACTCATGCTGAGCAGGGGAACGCGGATCCGTTCGAAGCCGGCGCGGATCGGCTGCCCCCTGTTGTCGGATACGTAGTGCGGGTTGCGGCACCATTTCGACCATTGATGGATCACACCCTGCGGTAGATTGCCGACCTTTCTCACCCGCTTGCCGGGAAAATAGCCGAACAGGAAGGTGTAGACCGGCACCGCGAAATACCACATGAACCAGACGAAACGCCTCAGTCGCGGTGCGTTTTCGCGCCAATAGCCGCTGCCGCTGGCGACGGTCAAGATGCCGTCGACCAGATGATTGTCAGGCAGCAGGCCCGGCAACTGACCGCCGAGCGAATGGCCGACGATCAACAGCGGCACGTCGGGATGCCATGCTTTTGCCGCGTGCAGTGCCGCGTTGTAATCGCGCTCGGCCCAGTCGAACAGATCGGCCTTGAAGCCGCGCAGCGAATGCCGGAATTGCGGCGGTATCGACTGCCCGATGCCGCGATAGTCGAAGCTGAGCACGGCCACACCCTGCTGCGCCAGGAATTGCGCGAACGGTGCGTAAAAGTCTTGCCCGACGCCCATTGCCGGCGCCAGCACGACAACCGCCCGGGCGGCGCCGGTGCACGCGTAGCGGCGCCCAGCGAGCAGCGCACCGTCGGTCGCGGCAAACTCGATTGCGTCCATTCGATCCTCCGACAAAAAACCCGCGCGGCCTGCGACCGTGCGCCCTTTAGCACCTACCTGCATCTGCCGGTATCTGCCCGATGGGCCGCGGTCAGAGCCGTTCAAAGATGCCGGCCGCGCCCATGCCGGTGCCGACGCACATCGTCACCATGCCGTATTTCAGGTTGCGGCGGCGCAGCGCGTGCACCACGGTAGCCGAGCGGATGGCGCCGGTAGCGCCCAGAGGATGGCCGAGTGCGATGGCACCGCCCATCGGATTGACCTTGGCCGGATCGAGGCCGAGGTCCTGGATCACCGCCAGCGATTGCGCCGCGAACGCCTCGTTCAGTTCGATCCAGTCGATCTGGTCTTGCGTCAAACCGCCGGCCTTCAGCGCCGCCGGAATCGCTTCCTTCGGCCCGATGCCCATGATTTCCGGCGGCACGCCGCGCACCGCGAACGAGACGAAGCGCGCCAGCGGCGTCAGGTTGAATTGCTTGAGGATTTTTTCGCTGACCAGGATCAGCGCGCCGGCGCCGTCCGAGGTCTGCGAGCTGTTGCCGGCGGTGACGCTGCCTTTCGGCGAGAACACCGGCTTCAGCTTTGCCAGCGCGGCCAGATTGGAATCGGCGCGCGCGCCTTCGTCGCGATCGACCATGCGCTTGGCGATGTCGATCTGGCCGCTGCCCAGGTTCGGCGTGCGCTCGATGATCTCGAACGGCGTGGTCTCGTCCTTGAATTCGCCGGCCTGCTGCGCGGCGATCGCCTTCTGGTGCGACTCCAGCGAAAACTGGTCCTGCGCCTCGCGCGAGACTTTCCATTGCGCGGCCACTTTTTCGGCGGTCAAGCCCATGCCATAGGCCATGCCGATGTTTTCATCCTTGAAGATGCCCATGTTCATCGATGGATGGAAACCCATCATCGGCACCATCGACATCGATTCGGCGCCGGCCGCGATCATCACGTCGGCCTGGCCGACGCGGATGCGGTCGGCCGCCATCGCCACCGCGGTGATGCCGGAGGCGCAGTAGCGGTTGACGGTGACGCCAGCGACGGTATTCGGCAAGCCGGCCAGCAGCACGCCCATGCGCGCCAGGTTCAGGCCCTGTGCGCCTTCCGGAAAGGAACAGCCGACGATCGCGTCTTCGATCGTTTTAGGATCGAGATTCGGCACTTGGCTCAAGGCCGATTGCAATACGCTGACCAGCAGGTCGTCGGGCCGGGTGTTCCTGAACATGCCGCGCGGCGCCTTGCCGATCGGGGTGCGGGTGGCGGCAACGATGTATGCGTCTTGAAGTTGTTTAGTCATTTTGAAGATTCTCCTGGTTCATTCGACCGACGGCGCGGCGGGAAGCCGGGCTATCGTGCCTTGCGCGATCGCGCATAACGCTTCTTTACCGTCATTCACAACGAACACGTCACAGCGGCACACCGCCTGCGATTTGCCGGCGTACGCCACCGCTGCGCGCGCGATGATTTCCTGGCCGATGGCGGGGCGCACGTAGTTGATCTTGTATTCCGAGGTGACCACGGCGGTCCCCAGCGCTGCGCCGCCGGCATAGGTCAGCGCGTTGTCGGCGGCGTAACTGAGCACGCCGCCGTGCACGAAACCGTGCTGCTGCCTCAACGCATCCGTCACCGGAATTCGCAGTTCGGTGCCGGCGCTATCGAAGCGGGCCAACACCGCGCCGACCAGTTGGCTGAACGGCTGCGCCGCCAGTACTTGTCGTCCCATGCCGAGCATGTCCATGACGGCCTCAGTTACGCACCGGCTTGCCGGTTTGCATCATGCCCATGATCCGTTCCTGCGTCTTCGGATGGTTGAGCAGCTCCATGAAGGCTTTACGCTCGAGGTCGAGCAGCCATTGCTCGTCGACCAGGCTGCCTTCCTCGACTTCGCCGCCGCAGACGATCTCGGCGATCATCGCGCCCAGCTTGTAGTCGTGCGCCGAGATGAAACCGCCGTCGCGCATGTTGACCAATTGCGCCATGATGGTCGCCATGCCGTAGCGGCCGATCACCGGCACCTGCGCCTTCAGCGGCGGCCGGTAGCCGGCGTCGAACATCGCGCGCGCCTCGACCTTGGCCACGTGCAGCAGCTCGTACGGGTTGAACACGATGACGTCGTCGGCCTTCAGGTAACCCATCTTCTGCGCCTGCAGCGCCGACTTCGAGACGTTGGCGGTGGCCGCATTCATGAAGTAATCCTTCAGGAATTGCAGGATGTCATTGCCCTTGGCGTCGCGCGCGGCACGCAGCGCCGCTTCCTTCAGGCCGCCGCCGGCCGGAATCAGGCCGACGCCGACTTCGACCAGGCCGATGTAGGACTCCAGCGCCGCTACCCGGCGCGCCGCGTGCATCATCAGCTCGCAGCCGCCGCCGAGTGCCAGGCCGGCGACCGCCGCCACTACCGGCACGTTGGCATACTTCAATGCCTGGTGTGCCTGCTGCAGTTTCGCCACTTCCGGCTCGATCGCCTTGATGCCGCCCGACATGAAGACCGGCAGCATTGACTGCAGGTCGGCGCCGGCCGAGAAGGCGCCGCCTTCGGCGGCGTCAGCGCCCCAGATCACCAACCCCTTGTAGTTCTGTTCCGCCTCGGCGATCGCCTTGGCCAAGCCATTGATCACGCCCTGGCCGATCACGTGCATCTTGGTCTTCAGCGACAGGATCAGCACCTCATCGCCCTGATGCCAGATGCGCACCGATTCGTCTTCGAACACGGTAGTGCCGGCAGTGGCGCCGCTGGCGCCGGCTTCGCCGAGGATGGATGCGCGGAACACCTGGCGCTTATACACCGGCAGTTGCGAGCGGCCGACGAACGCTTTCTGCGCCGGCGACCAGGAACCATTAGCCGCATGCACGCCCGCATTTTCAGCAACCGGGCTATCCAATACCCAGGCCGGCAGCGGCGCATTGCAGATCGCCTTGCCGGCGTCGATGTCTTCCTTGATCCATTCGGC
>DATJCV010000424.1:0-6978 GCA_035497775.1 Burkholderiaceae bacterium
CGCCCAGCGCTCGGAAGTGGCGCGCAATGAGATCACGTCGGCCGATGCCAGGAGCGATTTCGAGCGCAAGCAGCAACTGCTGGAAAAAGGCTTCATCTCGACCGCGGACCGCGACAAGGCGCGCGCCGTGTATAACGCTGCGGCGGCGCAATTGGTCACGGCAAGGGCACAAGTGGGAGTGGCGGAGGCCAATCTGCGCAATGGCGAGGCAGCGGTGCGCCAGCGCAGCGCGGTACTGGCGCAAGCCAATGTCGATCTCGGACGGACCGCGATCAAGGCACCGGTCAATGGCGTCGTCATCAAACGCAGCGTCGATGCCGGCCAGACCGTGGCTGCCAGCCTGCAGGCGCCGGAATTATTCATCATCGCCGGCGACCTGACCGACATGCGGGTCGATACCGCGATTGACGAATCGGAGATCGGCCGTATCCGCCAGGGCCAGAAGGCGACGTTTACCGTCGATGCGTTTCCTGGCCGCACCTTCGACGGTGAAGTGCGCCAGATTCGCAAGGCAGCGCAGAACGTTTCCAACGTCATTACCTACATGGTTGAAGTCAGCGCCGAGAACCCGCGCAAGGAATTGCTGCCGGGTATGACGGCCAATGTGCGGATCGCCACCGACAGCCGCCAGGACGTGCTGAAGGTGCCGAACGCGGCACTGCGCTTCAAGCCGACCAGCGCCATCGGTGCCGGATCCGGTGCGGCGCCGGCGGAACGCTCCGCCACTGCCGGCAACGGTGGAAATGGCGGCAGCAGCGGCAGCCAAAGCCAGCAACTGCGGCAGCGGCTGGCGAGCGAGCTGCAATTGAGCGAAGAACAAAAAACCCGGCTAGATGCCATCTTCAGCGGTGCGCGCGAAAAAATGGGCGGGAGTCAAGGCATGGAGAAAGCCGAGCGGCAAAAACTGATGGAGCGCAATCGGGCCGAAATCCGGGCGCAGATCGTCCAGATCCTGACGCCGGAGCAGGCCAGGAAATTTGAAGCGATCAGCGCCGAGGCCCAAGGCAGCCGCGGCGGCCGCACTACCAGCGGCCGCATTTATGCGCTGGACGGCGACGGCCAGCCGCTGGAGTTGAACGTGCGCTTGGGGCTGACCGATGGCACGATGACCGAAGTAATTTCCGCTGACATCAAGGAGGCCACCGACATCATCGTTGGCGTGGTGCAGTCGCAGGGTGCGCCGCGTGCCGCTGGCGCGCCGCGCGGCGGCCCGCGCATGTTCTGATGGATAGGCAAACCTAATTGTTCTCATTTTGTGTCATTCCCGCCTAAAACTTGCGGGCACGACAAGCTAAAATTTTTTAGGTATACGTGAGGCATGACGCAACTGATCGAAACCCGCAATCTGGTCAAGGAATACGTGATGGGAACCAATCATGTATTCGCCTTGCGCAGCGTTTCGATTGCGATCGGCGAAGGCGAGTTCGTCGCCATCATGGGCGCCTCCGGTTCCGGCAAATCGACCTTCATGAATCTGCTCGGCTGCCTCGATTCGCCGACTTCCGGCGAGTACCTACTGGCCGGCCAGAATGTCTCGGCGCTTTCGGGCGATCAGCTGGCAGCCATCCGCAACCGGCGCATCGGCTTCGTGTTCCAGCAATTCAACCTGCTGCCGCGCACCAGTGCGCAAGACAATGTCGAGTTGCCGCTGCTGTATTCGACCGTGCCGGCCGCCGAGCGCCGCAAGCGGGCCGTGGCTCGCTTGACCGAGGTCGGCCTCGAGGGCCGGCTCGACCATCACCCGGCGCAATTGTCCGGCGGCCAGCAGCAGCGGGTGGCGATTGCCAGGGCGCTGGTGAATAATCCATCGCTGATCCTGGCGGACGAGCCGACCGGCGCGCTCGATTCGCGCACCAGCGTCGAGATCATGGCGCTGCTGCAAAAACTGAACCGGCAAGGCATGACGATCGTGGTCGTCACGCACGAGCAGGACATCGCCGGCTTTGCCTCGCGCATCATCACCTTCCGCGACGGCCGCGTGGTGACCGACTGCGCCAATACGCCGCGCGATGCACAGGCGCAACTGGCGGATCTGGATCAATTGGGAGCGGTCGCATGAATTTGCTGGCGACCCTGCGCATCGCGCTGAAGGCGCTGCGGGTGAATCTGCTGCGTTCCGTGCTGACCATGCTCGGGATCATCATCGGCGTGGCGGCGGTGATCACGATGATCGCGGTCGGCGGCGGCGCCCAAGCGCGCATCCAGGACCAGATCCAGAGCCTCGGTGCCAACCTGATGATCATCATTCCCGGTTCGACTACCGCCTCCGGCGTGCGGCTGGGCGCCGGCGCCAACCAGAACCTGACCGAGGACGACGCCATCGCGATCGCCAATGAAGTGCCGGAAGTGCAGGTGGCGGCACCATCCTCGCGCAGCTCCGGCCAACTGATCGCCGCCAATAATAACTGGGCCACGCAGATTTACGGCGTCACGCCGGATTACCTGGAGGCGCGCGACTGGCCGCTGGCGACCGGACGCATGTTCGCACCGGCCGAAGTGGCTGGCGCGGCCAAGGTTGCCGTGATCGGGCAGACGGTGGCGACCCAGCTGTTTGGCGACATGGACCCGCTCGACCAGACCATCCGCGTCAAGAACGTACCATTTTCGGTGATCGGCATTCTGGCTAGCAAAGGCCAGAGCATGATGGGCACCGACCAGGACGACGTCGTCATGGTGCCGCTGGCGACCGCGCGCAACCGCCTGTTCGGTAGCAGCCAGGGCAAGCTGCGGCGGGTCGGCACGATCCAGGTCAAGGTGATCGAGGGCGCCAGCATGCAGGACGCGGAAGAGAAAATCCGAGCGCTGATGCGCCAGCGCCAGCGCACCCAGCCGGGGCAGGACGACGCCTTCACGATACGCAACCTGACCGAGATGCTGCAGGCGCAGGAAGAGTCGTCGCGCGTGATGGCCCTGCTGCTGGCGGCGGTGGCCTCGGTGTCGCTGCTGGTCGGCGGCATCGGCATCATGAACATCATGCTGGTGTCGGTCACCGAGCGCACCCGCGAGATCGGGCTACGGATGGCGGTCGGCGCCCGGGCCGGCGACATCCTGACGCAGTTCCTGGTGGAGGCGATCACGCTGTCGCTGATCGGCGGCTTCGTCGGCATCGTGCTGGGCGTCGGCGGTTCGTATGCGATCGGCGCCTTTGCCGGCTGGGCCACGCAGCTGTCGCCGCAATCGATCGTGCTGGCGGTTGGCTTCTCGGTCGCGATCGGTATCTTTTTCGGCTTCTATCCGGCGAAGAAGGCGTCGCAGCTGTTGCCGATCCAGGCCTTGCGCTATGAATGACACCTGCCGACGGCGCAGCCGGGGAGACGGCCGATGAAAGCGCTGGCGAAGCTGTTGATGGTGGGCTTGCTGGGCATATGCGCCGGCTGCAGCGGCCTGTTCGGCCCGCGCGACGTGGTGTTGCCGCTGCCGCGCCTGCAGCAGGCGCTGGATACGCGTTTCCCCTACAGCGACCGCTATCTGGCCTTGTTCGACGTTACGCTGTCGCGGCCGCGCCTGGCGCTGCGGCCGGAGAGCGAACGGATCGAGATCCGGATGGATGTCAATTTCATCCCGGTGCTGACCAACCAGTCGTGGAATGGCAGTCTCGCCATTTCCGGCAGTCTGCAGGTGAATCCCGGCCAGCAGGCGCTGGTGCTGGCACAGCCGCGCATCGAGCAGTTCGAACTGGAGGGCGTCGACCCGGTTTACGCCGGCCAGCTCGGCCGCCTCGGCAGCGTGCTGGCGCAGCAGTTCCTGGACGAGGTGGCGCTCTATCGCTTCGAGGCGTCGGATTTCCGCCATGCCGGTGTCGACTTCAGGCCGGCGCGGATCGTCGTCAGGCCGGATGCGCTCGTGGTCACCTTCGAGCCGGTAAAATAGCAGCATTCTTTCCGCCCGTGCACCGTATTCACTTACCCGCACTGCGACAGCATTGCGGGTTTTTTATTGATTTTCCAAACTCCCGGTTCGCCACCTATGGATCCAGTCCTCGCATTAAAAGCGCTCATCATGGGCATCGTCGAAGGCTTGACGGAATTTTTGCCGATCTCTTCTACCGGCCACCTGATTCTGACCGCAAGCCTGCTCGATTTCACCGGTGAAAAAATCAAGGTGTTCGAGATCGTGATCCAGGCCGGCGCCATCTTCGCGGTGTGCTGGGAATACCGGGCCCGTATCGCGCATGTGATGGCGGGATTGTTTTCGGACCGGAAGGCGCAAAAATTCGCGCTGAATCTGGTGATCGCGTTTTTGCCGGCGGCGCTGCTCGGCATGCTGTTTGCCAACAACATCAAGGCAGTGCTGTTCGCGCCGGTGCCGGTGGCGCTCGCCTTCATCATCGGCGGCCTGGTGATTCTGTGGGTCGAGCGTCGCAACCAGCGCGATCCGGCCGCGGCCCGGATCGAATCGGTGGACGACATGAGCGCGCTGGATGCCTTCAAGGTCGGTTGTGCGCAAGCCTTCGCGCTGGTGCCGGGCACCAGCCGCTCGGGCGCCACCATCATCGGCGGCATGTGGCTCGGCCTGTCGCGCAAGGCCGCGACCGAATTTTCGTTTTTCCTGGCGATCCCGACCCTGCTCGGCGCCACGGTGTATTCGCTGTACAAGGCGCGCGCGCTGCTGTCGATGGACGATGTGCCGGTGTTCGGCGTCGGCACTGTTGCCGCCTTCGTCTCGGCCTTTTTTTGCGTGCGCTGGCTGCTGCGCTACATCAGCACCCACGACTTCACGGTGTTTGCCTGGTACCGGATCGCGTTCGGCATGCTGGTGCTGATCAGCGCCTATGGCGGCTGGGTGGTGTGGGCCGAGTGATGCTGCGGCATATATTAAAACCGGAGTATGCTGAAAAGATGGCATATTTCCGGCGTCTTTACTGAGGTTTGAAAAATACTCCTATGTTCTTGAAAGAATGGTGAAAGCACCTGCATTGTCGATCGGGGAAACCGGCGTGAGTGCGCGCGCGCTCGACGCGCTGCAGACCGTGTTTGGCTACCCGTCTTTTCGCGGCCAGCAGGCGGCGATCGTCGAGCACGTCGCCGGCGGCGGCGATGCGCTGGTGCTGATGCCGACCGGCGGCGGCAAGTCGCTGTGCTACCAGATCCCGGCGCTGTTGCGCGACGGCGTCGGCGTGGTGGTGTCGCCACTGATCGCGCTGATGCAGGACCAGGTCGATGCGCTGGCCGAAGTCGGCGTGCGCGCCGCCTTCCTGAATTCGACCCAGAGCTTTGACGAAGCCTCGCGCATCGAGCGCATGGTGCGCCGGGGCGAGCTGGACCTGGTGTACGTGGCGCCGGAACGGCTCTTGACGCCGCGCTGCCTCGACTTGCTGCAGGCCTCCAACATCGCCCTGTTCGCGATCGACGAGGCGCATTGCGTGTCGCAGTGGGGGCACGACTTCCGGCCGGAATACATCAAGCTGTCGGTGCTGCACGAACAGTTTCCGAACGTGCCGCGCATCGCACTGACCGCCACCGCCGACGCCCAGACCCGCGCCGAAATCGCGCTGCGCCTGCAACTGGACGATGCGCCGCAATTCGTCTCTTCGTTCGACCGCCCCAACATCCGCTACCAGATCGTCGAAAAAGCCAATGGTCGCAAACAGCTGCTGGACTTCATCCAGGCTCAGCATGCGGGCGACGCCGGCATCGTGTATTGCCTGTCGCGCAAGAAAGTGGAAGAAACCGCGGAATTTTTAACTGAACACGGGATTACCGCCTTGCCGTATCACGCCGGCATGGACTACCCGAAGCGCAGCGCCCATCAAGCCCGCTTCCTGCGCGAGGAAAGCATCGTGATGGTCGCCACCATCGCCTTCGGCATGGGCATCGACAAGCCCGACGTGCGCTTCGTCGCCCACCTCGATCTGCCGAAAAGCATCGAAGGCTATTACCAGGAAACCGGCCGCGCCGGCCGCGACGGCTTGCCGGCCAATGCCTGGATGGCCTACGGCTTGCAGGATGTGGTGCAGCAGCGGCGCATGATCGATCAATCGGACGCCGACGAAACCTTCAAGCGCGTGCTGGGTGTGAAACTGGATGCGATGCTCGGCCTGTGCGAAACGCTCACTTGCCGCCGCATGCGCCTGCTGGAGTATTTCGGCCAGAGTGCCACGCCCTGCGGCAATTGCGACACCTGCCTGACGCCGCCGATCTCGTTCGACGCCACGGTGCCGGTGCAGAAACTGCTGTCCTCGATTTACCGCGTCGAACAGCGCTTCGGCGCGGTGCATGTGCTGGACGTGCTGCGCGGGGTCGAATCCGACAAGGTGCGCCAGTGGGGCCATGACAAGTTGTCCACCTTCGGCATCGGCGCGGCCAGCAGCGAAGCCGAATGGCGCGCGATCCTGCGGCAGTCGATTGCGCTCGGGCTGGTCACGGTCGACCACGAAGCCTACAGCGCGCTGAAGCTGACCGATGCCGCCAAGCCGGTGCTGCGCGGCGAGCAGCAAATCCAGTTGCGGCAATACCAGAAGCCGGTCAAGACGCGACGCGAATCCAGCAGATCGAAAACCTATGTCGAGACCGATCTGTCGGCGCCGGAACAAGCCATCTTCGAGAAGCTGCGCTGGTGGCGGATGGAGACCGCGCGTACCCACAACGTGCCGGCCTACGTGATCTTCAACGACGCCACCCTGCGCGAAATCGCCCAGCTCCAGCCATCAAGCTCGCATGATCTGCGCGGCGTGACCGGTGTCGGTGAAAAGAAACTGGAAAGCTACGGCGCCGATATCATCGCGCTGATCGCGGAGATGGGCTGAAGGCGGCTGGAGCACAGTAGTACAGTTTTTCTCGCCGCCGCTTTTGCCGTCGGCATCCATTCCCGATGCCGATTGTTCCGGCATCCTGGCGTCTGGTCCGGGCCGCGCCGCATATCGTATTGGCGAGATGGTCACGGCATCTCGGCGCGGCTGGCCATTGGCCATCATATAGTTCATGGCGATTCGGTAAATCATGGAGTATATGTAAATTTCTATTTATGCATGTCTGACTC
>DATJCV010000425.1:0-9151 GCA_035497775.1 Burkholderiaceae bacterium
AAGCCTTGCCGGGGCCGTCGATCGCCTCGGTGGCGGCCTGGTTCAGTTCAGTCACGAACTTCTGCAGCGTGTCGATTGCATTCAGATTGTTCTTGATCGTATCGCCGCCCAGCTGCGGCGTGCCGCCCAGCGTTTCGCGCAAGGCCTTGCCGCCCACATTGTTGAGCGCCCCCACATACTTGATCGCACCTTCAGCAGCGCCGGCCTTTCCGGCTTGCGCGCGAATTCGGGAAAATTCCCGCGCCAGCTGCAGCCAGCCCGGTGCCTCGGGCTCGTTCTTGAATTCTTCGGTCAGGCGGTCGATCAAGCGATAGTAAGGGCTTTGCGCGCCGGTGATGGTTCCCATCGCGCTGCGCCATTCCAGCTCGCCCGACAGCCCGCGCTCGCCGCCCGGAAAAGCGGCGGCAAAGGTCTGCCAGGTTTGCAGACGCTGCTGTTGATACCAGGCTTCAAATGTGGCGCGGCGCGCTACGAATCGTGGGCCGTCATCGACGCTTTTTTCCATCTCGACCAGGAACCGGTCGATTTCCGCTTTGCCGGCCAAGGTGAAGGCCGCCGGCACGCGATACGCCGCTGTCGTATCGGCCGTTGCCGCGCTTTGCCCGCTGTTGCCGGGGCTACCCCAGAAGTCGCCGATCGTCACCGCTTTCATTTGCGGATCGAGCGCGACCAGACCGACCAGCCAGGCCAGCGGCGGCTCGTTGGATGCGAGTTGGTCCAACTGCTGCTGTTGTTGCGGCAGGCGTGCGGCGAGAAAGCCGTCGTTCGGCACGGCCGTCCAGGCCAGGTGCGACAGCCGCAATTCATTGATGCGCGCATAGAGCTGCGGCGCCTGGCGTTGCGGATTCGGCGACGCCATTTGCGGCATGGCATCCAAGGCGTCGCGGCCGGCGCCGTTCAGGCGCGCCTGCAGCAGATTGATGTAGCGGACCTGGTTGCGGATTTGCGCCGGCAGCTCATGGCCGGGATCGTGCTTGAGCAAGGATTCCAGTTCGCTCTCGAAGCCGTCGTCGGTGTGGGCCAGGATGTACTTGCGGAAATTGGCGACGTAGTTTTGCTTCAGCTTGTGTTCCAGGTCGTCGATATTGGTGGAGGCTACCATCCAGCTCGCGCTCCAGTCGCGGTTGCGGCGATCGACCGTGATCAGGGTTTGGTTGATCTTGTCCAGCGTTTCCGCATCCTGCTCCAACTTGCCAACGAATTGCGCTTGCAGCGGGTAGGTTTCGTGCACCAGATTGACGGTTTCCAGATTCTTGAAGAACGCGACCGTGATCAGTATGCCGAGCGCCACGCACAACAGCACCCATGCGGCCAGTCCGAGATTGTGGGTGGTCGCGCGCCAGCGGTTGATCAAGGCTGCCGGTCGGCCGATATGGCGGTCCTGCGGCAGGATGCGGCCGAAGAAATCGTGCAGGAACAAGCCGGTATGGGAGCCGGCATGCGCGGCGACCGGCGGCATGAGTTCCTTCAGCACGCTCGATGCGGCGCCGCCTTCCTGCCGGCCGCTGCTGAAAAATAGGCCGCGCAGGAACGGCGATTCGAGATAAGGATTGTTGCCGAGGCAATGGTGCAGGAACAATTGCAGGCCCGGCCGCAACTGTTCAAGTTCGTTCGGGAACAGCAGGAGTTCGGGAGCGGCGTCGGGGTTGCGCGCGACCAGCGCGATGCGCAGATCTTTCAGGCGTTCGCCGATGCTGCCGAACGCGTTTTCCAGGAAGGAGGCATCGCCGGCTTCGCTGTCGTTCTCGGGCGACAGGTAGCCCATCGCCTGGTTCAGCGCGTTTTCCGGCAAATGGCTGATCCAGTCCTCGAGGCCGTACAGGCGGTCGCATTTGGTGATCAACACATAGATCGGGAACCGCTGGCCGAACAGGCGAATCAGTTGTTCGATGCGTTCGCGGATCACGCGGCCTTCTTCCGCCAGCTCGTCCTTGTCGGGATGGAGCAGGCGTTCGGCGCCGATCGCCAGCACCAGGCCATTCAAGCCTTCGCGCGCGCGGTACTTGGCCAGCAGGTCGAGGCCGACTTCCCATTCGCGCCGATCCTGTTCGATGTCCTCGGCACCGACGTAGCGTCCGGCGCAGTCGATCACGACCGCCTGATTGAAATACCACCAGTCGCAGTTGACGGTCTGTTCAACCTTGGCGCTCTGGCTCACCTTCTGGATCGGCGAAGCGAGGCGTGCGCGCGTCAGCGCCGTGGTCTTGCCGGAGCCGGATTTGCCGATCACCATGTACCACGGCAGCACGTACAGCGGATTGCCGAACCGCTTCAGGCTCGAATTGCGCAAGGTCGCGACCGCGGCTTTCCATTTTCGGGTCAGCACGGTTTCCGGTGCGACCTGCAGCGCTTGCCGGTGCTCGGCGCGCGATGCACTCGTCATCTTGCTGCGCGAGCGCATGACCAGAATCAGGCGGCGCAGGAATTTCAGCAGGAAATAGAGGCCGAGCGTGCCAAGGAAGATTGCGGCGGCAGCCCACAACGGCCAGTCCAGGTACAGTGCCAGGCCCCAGCTCAGCAGCGCCAGCAGCACGAGGAGAATGATCCAGAGCAGGATGCGGCCGAGCTGTTTCATCGGGTCTGTGGAAGTATCGTGTTGACCATCTGCCAGATGACGGCATGGTAGATGCCGTACAGCGCGATCAGTGCCACCAGCGGCAGCACCAGGGTGGACAGGGTTAGGGCAGAAAGCCGCCAGCGCCGCAGGTTGCCGCGCTTTTGAGCACCGGACAGCGGCGAGCCGGCTGCGTAGCCATCGGGAAATAGCAGCCGGCCGGCCTCGCCCGGCATGCCGTCATCGCCCTGCAGCAGCAACTGCAGATTCTGGCGCTTGATGTCTTCCAGCGCTTTCTGGTTGCGGTCGTAGCCATAGCGGCCGGCAAACCCCATGGCGAGACAGAGGTAATACACTTCGCGTACCGCCAACTGCCCGACATTCAAGCTCTCCAGCCGGGAAAAAAATTCGACGCCGGCGCTGGCGGTATTGAAATAGCGCTTTTGCAGCAGGCGGCGCTGCCATTCGATCGTGTCGTGCCAGTCGAGGGCGAGCAGGCTTTCATCGACCCAGGCAGCGACGGCAAACCACGCCGCTTCGATGTTGGCGTCGGTGAAGCCGGCGTCGCGCGCCTTGTTGCGGGCGTCGGCAATCAGCGGGTCGAGCTGCGCGGCCAACGCCGCCGCATCTCCGGCCGGTGCGCGCTGGAATTGACGCACGGTGGCGAGAACGGGAATAAAGCAGTCGGACAGTCGCACGCTATCTCCGCAATACGACAATTTCGGCCTTCAGGTCCGGCGGCGCGTCGAGCCAGTGCAGGGCGATGCCGCCATCGCGTTCGACCGCTTCCCACTGCTGGCTGATCTGCTCGATCCGGAAATAATAGGTATGCGCGCGGCGCGGCAAGCCCTGCGGCGCGGCCGCCATGTGGATCAGCTCGAGGCCGGGCAGGGCGTGGGCGATCAGTTGCGGCATTTCGGTGGTGGCCGCCAGGCGCGCATCGCGCAGCAGGGAGCTGGCCATAATGTCAGGCGCGGTCTCGCTACGCACCACCAGATAGAAGCGGTTGCGCAGGTTGAAGAATGCGCGCGGCAGCAGGCCGCTGTAATGGCCGTCGCGGTATTCGAGAATGGCGAGGAATTCTGGCCCGACCGTGATTTCATTCAGCAACTGGCTGACCAGGCTGCGCACGCGGCCAAAGCATTTTCCGAGGTCGGCGTGATCGTAGGGCGGCAGGCCGGGAGTGCCATCCTCGGCTTCGCCCAGCATGTTGAAGCGCTCCGAAAACGAGCTCAGCTCGCCGATCAGTTGGCGCAACGCGCCGTAGACGTGCCAAGGGTGGACGGCGCGGCTTTCGGTCAGGTGAAACAGGATCGGGCTGAAACGGTTCAGCGAACGCAGTGCCAGCAAAAAAACGATATGGCCGGCGTCGGACTCGGCTTTCTGCATTTCGCGCGGGCTTTTATATTCCTGTAACTGGCGCGCACGTCCAGCCAGTTCGTCGCGGATGTCCTTGAGCAGGCGCAGCAATGTGTCGGAGCCGGACAGCGCATAGCAGGGCGCAATGAAATTTTCCGACAGTTTGACGGTGTCGCCATCGCGCACCAGGCGCGCGATCGGGATCAGGTCGTAGTCGTGCAGATTGTCGAGTTCGTTTTCAAAAAATATCTTGACCACGAACAGCAGGGTGCGCACCTGGGCTGCCGGGCCGTCCGAATACAGATCCGCGACTTCCTGCGGGTCGTTCAACGAGGCATGGCGCATGGTGGCAAGCCCGGCATCGGCCAGATTCGATACCACGCTGACGTTCGGCTCGTGCCGGTTCAATTTCTTCAGCCCGAGATAGACCGAAAACGGCTTGTCGCCCTCGATCCAGTCGGCGTTGAACGGACGTGCCGCGATCGCGGCGTTGCCGGGGAATTCGACGTAGGCATGGTCCGGAAACACCAGCTTGGCAGACGCCACCTCGATCACGCGGTTGGTGATCGCCGCAGCACTCAGGTCCAGTTCGCCGACGCCCCAGAAGTGCGGCAGCCCGACCTCCATCAAGGGTTTTTGCTGAAACTGATGATGCCGGTCGGCCAGCTGAAAATGCTGTGGCTGCAGGAACATGCCCTGGTGCCAGTAGACCCCTTTGTTGTCGTCCATTGCGCCGCCTAATCCTGGAGCTTGCGTATCGCGTTATTGGTTTCTGCGGCGTTTTTGAGTTCGTCCGCAGTCAGTTTGATTTCCTTGCCGCCGCCATCCAGCGGCACCGCTTCACGTGGGCGTTTTGCGGCCGGATCGTGATTCAGCCGTTGCGCATTCAAAATCGTCTCGGCCCCCAGCGCCAGCCGGATTGCCAGCGGCGCCGGCGCCGCCGAATAGGTCTTGGCCAGCATGCCGTCGCTGACGACGCTCAACGGCACCTCGAACAGCCGCGCGGTATGCGCCGGGTCGAGCCGGTAATAACCGGCCGCAATCCCGACGAATTTCGCCTGTTGCGCACGATCGAATGAAAGAAGTGTGCGTTTGCCGGGCGTGACCACGTAGCGCGCGAATTGTACGAAGCCTTCGCCGGCCTTGCCGCTTTGCAGCGCATTGCCGAGCGCTGCCGAATCGGCGATCAGCTTATAAAACGGCGCCGGGTCCGCCATCTGGTAAATACCCAGCAGCAAGGTATGTGCCTCGCCGTTGTACTGGTTCAGTCCCTGATCCGCGTCCAACTCGATCAGTACCGCATCTTTCGCGAAGTCCCAGGAAATTTCCGCGACGGCTTCTTTGCGCGAGTTGCCTCCCATCACCGAGTTCGCCGTCGAGCATCCGTTCAGAAGTATCATCGCGGCCCACGCGCCCAGCCAGATCGCGCTTTTTTTCAGGAATTCAAGCAATCGCATCCTTTTACGCGGGAGTGGATTATTTTTATATAGAATGTACGTTGTTCACTGGAAATTATAGCCGATAGCTATGCCGACACTGTACTTTCCGTCATGTTTTGAAATTACTCTTGCGGGTGCCGGCATGATCCTGTCGGCCGCTGGCTGAAGCACCGCGCAAGGAATGCCAAAGCTGATGATGCAGCGGCTTGGCTGGCAGCAGCACTGCCGCAAAAAAGAGCGGCGCACCATGCCCGCCGCCTGCAAATCGGAGAATGGAAAACTGGAAATGCGATCCTTGCTTCCCCTTGAACGTCGACCATGATAGGTCAGGTTGCCGCCCGTTCTCGCCTGGCATGGCGCACCGCATACGTGGCCGCGGTGTGGTGCCTGGGCGCCCTGTGGCCGGCATCGGCCCAGGAGAGTACGCAAACGACGGTGACGCCGGTGCTGTATGTCTATGCCACCCTCGGCCACCAGCAGAAAATTGCCGACGCCTGCTGGCAGACGCTGGTCACCGAACGGCAATTGATGTTGCGCGAGGAACAGGCACAGCCGTGGCTGCTGCGTAATGCCGTGCCCTTGATCGGCACCGCCATGGGCGCTGCCGCTGGCGGTTATCTGTTGCGGCGGCATGCCAGCGCCCTCAATGCCGAGCGCTGGCTGACCCCCGCCATGCTGGGGGGAGGCTTGTTCGGCTTCGCCTTCGGTCCGGCCGGGGTGGTCGGCGGCCTTGCCGGCGGCCTGATCGGTGATCGCTTCGGCAAGCACAAATTCCCGGTGGTGCTGGCGAGCGGCCTGGTCGGCGCGGCGATCGGGAAAAAACTGTGGGATATGGCTTTCCCGCCCGCGGCGCTGCTGGAACAAATGGGCGATGCGCAGGGTGAGATCCCAGTGGAAACTTTTCTTCGGGAAAAAACCTGCGGCGCGGTGCTGCAGTCCGAATACGGCGCACCGCACTACCGCGTGGTGTATCGCTTCGAAGGCGAGGAATATACGACCGACCTGCCGTATGATCCGGGCGAGGCGCTGTTGCTCGATGCCACCGGCCAGGTGCAGGGACCGGCGCGCGTGCGGGTCGAGTGATAGCCGCGCGCTGGTCACGCCAGGCGAATTACGGTGGCTTCCGCTTCGCTGCCCTCGGCATACGGCATGAACAGAATCGCTTGCGGGCAACCTTTGACGCGAGCGAAGTAGGATGAGTCGGCGTCGATTTGGTTGCGTACCGCCCATGCGTTGAACTGATATTCTCCCGCCTGTAGTTGCAATCCTTGCTGGGCATATTCCAATACCGTCTTTTCTGGCAGATTCCCGTGCGGGCCGGTCGCCTGGAAATCGATCTCCGCCTCCGCTCCCGCCACGCCGAATACGACGCCGTTCCAGCTTCCGCTGCGTGGACCGATCTCGAACCATTGTCCGAGGCGTTCATCGCCCAATACATCCAACCGATATTCCGCCGCCGCGGCCTTGCCGGCCAGATTGGCGCGGGCGACAATCTTGGCCTGCCACGAGGATGCGGCTTCTTCCAGATTGAGCGCTCCCTGCAGCAATGGCGGCAGGGCGGGAGAGGCTGGCGCCGCCGCATTCCATAGCAGGACAATCGGAAAAGCCGCGCCGCGCGCCTGGCGTAATGCCGCTGCCATTAACGACAGACCATAGCGGACGCCCGGCTTGGTCATCTCGGCCTCGTCGGCCAAGATCAGCCACAGGTCGGCGCGCGCATTCTGTAGCGCGGTCAGCGCCACGCGCCAGCCCACCTTGTCCGCCGCGTCCACCCAGAAATGGCCCTGGCACTGCAGGCCGTAGCGTTTCAGCTGCGCGGTGACGGCGGCAACCCGCGGCTGGTTCTGCGAAAGGGCGGTGATCCAAACAGTTTTCATCTTGTTTTTCCGTATTTTCTCGTCAACTCATGATCATGACTTTGGCTTGGCTGGGCGCCAGCACGGTGCCGACCGCATTGCCGTCGTTCTGTTTGGTCGGGTCGCCCAAGCGCACCGCCGGATTGCCTTCCAGTTTCACCTTCATGCTGCCCATGATGAATTCGGCCGGTCCCATGATCTTGCTCGAAGCGACGCCACCGGCGACGCCGGCCTGGTCGCCATTGCTGATGGTGATTTTCGACGACTTGGTGAGGGCCGGCATGCCGCTGATCAACACCTTGGTGGTGGCCGGATTGCCCATCATCGGCATCGCAATATTCGGGTAGGGGATAGGTACCGGCGGCGCGGGTGGCGCCGGCGTCTTGCAGACGTCCGGCATTGCGAAGCACTGGCCGTTTTGCTTGGTGACTGCAAACATGGGAGCCCTTCGAATGGTTAACCGAGGTCGATCTTGTCGCCGTCGATCTTGACCTGACCGTCAGCGAGCACGCTCGCATGCTTGGCCTTCAAGTGATAGCGTTCCTGTACCTGGAGGCGCACACGGCCGGCGCGGGTCTCGTCCAGGTTTTCGATCCAGCGGAAACTGTCCCTGGTCTTTTGTACCAGACGCTCGACGGTGGAGGTGATGCTTTGCGCCACGGTACTCACCATGCCGAAGCGTCCCTGCACCTCTTGCGCCGATGCGCTCAAGCGGTGGAATGTCATGTCGGCGGAGAGGCCAGCCATGTTGATTTTCGGCGCCTGCAGCGAGAGGCTGTCGCGCGCCGCCAGTTCGACGCGTTCGGCATCGACATGGAGTTTTCCATGACTGGTGCGCAGTGCAACGCCACCCGGCAGGCTCAGCGACGCGTTCGCCGTTTCAGCGCGCACCAGCACCGCCAGGATATAGGCATGGCCGCCCATCGCGGCGCTGTTGCAGAGCAGGACGGTATCGCCGCATTCCGGATCGACCAGACAACTCTCGGCGCGCAGCGCACGCTCCGCCGCCGCATCGACCGCATTCAAGAAAAACCAGTTTCCAGAACGGCCGGTGATCGTTGCATACGACAGACCGACCGCCGGATTGAGACCCGGGCGGGACATGGAAATCAGGGTATTTTGCATGATCAGGTTTCCTTCAGAAATTACGCCGCTTTTGCCGCTTGCCATTGCTCGGCTCGTTCCAGCACTTTGTCGGTCGGACGTACGCCCTCGAACCGCGCGCCGTCCCATCGAGTATTGATTTGTTTGACCGCGTGCATATTCGCACCGGCCAGATCCGCCTTGGAACAATCGGCATCCGAGAAATCGGCATGCGACAAATCGCAATACGGAAATTGCGCGCTTCCAAGTGCGGCGTGCCGCCAATCGGCATGCTGCAACACCGACATGTGCCAGCGCATGCCTTCGCCGCGCGCCGCACCGAAACTGGCGTGGCTGGCATCCGCCATCTCGAATACGGCATTGCGCAAATCCGCGCCGGTCAACTGCGCCTCGATCAAGGCGGTATAGGTACCCTTGACGCCGCTTAGCACCGCTTCCTGCAATTGCGCGCCGATCAGGCTGGTGCGGTCCAGCGCCGCATTGCTGAAATCGGCTTTTTGCAGCTGTGCGCCGTTCAATATGGTCATCGTCAGATCGCAACCGGGAAAGCGCTGCGCCCTTAGCACGCATCCCTTCAGATATGCTTGCACCAGCAGAGTCCGGTCGAAGCGCACCGTGTTCAAATCGGTATCGATAACGGTCCAGCGTGTCAAATTGGCGCCAGTGAAATCGGTCCTGTCGAAACTGCATTCATGCGCGTCGGAGCGTTCCATGTGCGCGCCAGTCATGCGTGTCTCCGCAAAGCGGCAGCGGCTGAAAAATGCCTGCCTGAAATCGGCACCCGATGCGTCGGATCCGCTCCAGTCGATCTGCTCGAAACTGGCTTGTATCGCCTTCGC
>DATJCV010000426.1:0-1626 GCA_035497775.1 Burkholderiaceae bacterium
GGAAATCATGGGCGCGGTAGCGAACGGACGACGGCCTTCCCGTTAGGCCGCCGATTTGCGACACGGGCCAGGGCCGGCCTGCGGATCGATCGCAGGCATATACTCCCTCTATAGACGTCAAATACCGCTGATTAAGTATGACAAATATTCATATACTGCCACATTCGTTGGAATTTTGACGCAAACAAGCAGTGCCGACATTGTTCACGAAAACCGGCCCGCAGGAAAATCGTCCCGAATTTTTTGCCACCGCCCATGCTTGCCCGCTGCCAGGCCGCCATCAAAAATCACCGACAATGACGGCCCGTCTCTGACTGCCATTCTTTGCCGATGCGCTATCCGCCACCACTTTCCGCCGTACTGCGGCGCGGCCTGCTCGGCCTTGGCTGCGCGCTGCTACTCGGTGCCTGCCAGCCGCTGCCGTTACGCGCTACCGACACCAATCCATGCGGTCAGAACCGGCAGCTTCAACTGCGGCACCTGTTCCGATTGATGGAAGAACGCCTGGCCGTGGCGCCGCTGGTGGCGCGCAGCAAATGGAATTCCGGAGCGCCGATCGACGACCCGCCACGGGAACGAAAAATCCTGGAAGAGGTGGCGCACAGCGCACTACAAGGCGGCTTGGAGCCGGCACTGGCCGTGGCATTTTTCCAGGCACAATTCGAGGCCGGCAAACTGCTCCAACGTCAATTGCATGCGCAATGGCGCGCACAACATCAACCGCCATTTACCGATGTGCCGGATCTGGGACGCAGCGTGCGGCCGGTGCTGGACCGGCTGACGCCGCAACTGATTGCCGCCTTGATCGCCTTGCAGCCGTGGCGTCAACCCGAGGCCGAGGCGTGCCTGTTGCGAACGGCAGCGATGTCGCAGCGCGCCGTCGACGCCGAAGTGTGGGCAACGGCGCTGCAGCCGCTGCTGGCAGCAGAGGCACGCCAGCCGGACTTATGACGAACTGATAAAAACCACTTCAGGTATCAAATAGCGCGCCGAATTCGCGCGCCGCGGCCTGGGCATCGGCGGCCAGATAGACGCTGGAAATCGCCGCCACCAGGTCGGCGCCGGCCGCCACCAGCGGCATGGCGTTTTCCGCCGTCATGCCGCCGATCACCACCGCCGGCAGCGGGATTTCGGCCTTCGCCGCGCTGACGATGGCCAGCGGCGTGGTCACCGGATATTTCTTGACGCGCGACGGATAGAAGCCGCCGAAGGCGACATAGCTGGCGCCGGCCTGATGGGCGTCGCGCGCCAGCTGCAGCTCGCCGTAGCAGGAAGCGCCGACGAGCTTGTGCGCTCCCAGCCGCGCCCGCACCTCGGCCACCGCGGCGTCGGTGCCGCCGACGTGCACGCCGTCGGCATCCAGCACTTCGCACAGCTCGACGAAATCGTTGATGACCAGGCGCCGCCGGTAGCGCCGGCACAGCGCCAGCAGGGCCGCCGCCTGCTCCTGCCGCAAGCCGGCGCCGGCGCTCTTGTGGCGGTACTGCACCAGCGCCGCGCCGCCCTGCAGCGCGCGCTCGGTGACGTCCAGCATTTTTTCGGTGTCGTCCCAATCGGGCGTGACCAGATACAGGCCTTTCATGACGTCCTTCATGCGGCCTCCTTCAAAAACGGCGCGGTACGGTT
>DATJCV010000427.1:0-2383 GCA_035497775.1 Burkholderiaceae bacterium
CCGATTCGAATAGCTGCACGATGTGCCTATTTATGTGATTATCTAGGCACGCGATAGATTGACGCGCAAGACAATTCCCCTTTTTGAAAGGTGTGGTTGGTCATGAATGTCATCATGCAGCGGGTCTCGCTCCACAATCGCTGGCGTTCCCACCAATGGCGTCCGCTGGAGATTCTGGCTGACGTGCCGCTTGCGGATAGCGCCGCGCATTGTCTGCGCGACGATCCGGATGACACGCGCTGGCTTTTTTCCGGTTTCGACATTCAGTTGTTTGCCGACGAAGCCGAAGGCTATTTCCTGAACACCAGTTCGCCGGTCCCATGCTGGTTCATCATGTGGCGCATCGAAAACATCGACGGCGCCGAAGTCGCGGTTCCGAAAACCGTGACCCTGTCCTACAACGAAGCGGCACGCCTGATGGATGGCGGCGAGCAGGTGGATACCTTGCCTGCCTCAAGCCAGGTCATCGGCTGGCTGCAGGAATTCATCCAGCTCAACTACCGGCCCGAGGTCAAGAAAAAACATAAGAAACCCTCTTTCGAGGGCGGCGCGGCAGTCGAAAAAATGGCTCAGGAAGAGCGCATACGGGAAGGCAAGCGTGATGGCGGCTGACGATTTCTTTGCCCGCTGGAGCAAACGGCGCCCGCAGGAAGCAGACGTGGCGCCGCCCGTAGAACCAGAGCCGGCTGTCGACAGCGCCGAGGGTCTAGAAGCGGCTGCGGTGGAATCACTGGAACCGCCGACCATGGAGGAAGTAAGCCTGCTGACGCGCGATTCGGATTACTCGCGTTTTGTTGCGCGCGACGTCGATGAAGGCGTCAAGCGCGCGGCCATGAAAAAACTGTTTTCCGATCCGCACTTCAATCTGATGGATGGACTCGATACCTACATTGAGGACTACAACACTTTCGAGCCGATTTCACCTGAGATGCTGCGCGCGCTCAACCATGGCAAGGCGCTGCTCGATCCATTGGCGCAATTGGCACAGCCGCTGATGCAGCTGGTGCAGAAGGTAACGGCGGCCGATACCGCGCAGGTTGCTGCCGCGGAGCTGCCGAACGAGTCCGCGGCAACAGACTCGATCGACGTTGACGCTGCGGATGCCGGCATTCGGCAACAGCCATCCGGCACACCGGCGATAGCGTCCGAGGCAGCACCGGTTACTCACGAGATTTCTGAGCGAGACCAGACATGACACGATTCAAGGTATGTAACTGCAATCACACCATGCCACTGGATGCTGCCGCCGGCGCGCGGCTGGGAGCAGCACTGGGCAGCGACGCGTTGCCGGTTGCCAGTCAGTTGTGCCGCCGTCAGGTCGGCGATTATCTGAACGCGATCGACGGCGTGGATGCCGTGGTCGTTGCCTGCACCCAGGAACGCGCACTTTTTACCGAGTTGGCGCAGCAAAAAAAATCGGTGGCACCGCTGCGCTTCGTGAATATACGCGAGACCGGCGGCTGGAGCGCGCAGGCCCGGGATGCGCTGCCCAAGATGGTGGCGCTGCTGGCCGATGCGGCGCTGCCCGAGCCGGAGCCGGTGCCGGCGGTCAGCTATGAGTCGGGTGGCCAAGTGCTGATCATCGGCCCGGCCGATCAGGCGCTGCCGTGGGCCAGGAAGCTGGGCGAGCAATTGGACGTCAGCGTCCTGTTGACCTCCCGCCGCGGCACCGGCGAGATGCTGGACGATCGTTCATTCCCGACCTTTTCCGGCAGCCGGATCGCCATCGCCGGATGGCTCGGCGCCTTCGAAGTCAGCTGGCGCCAGGATAATCCAATCGACCTGGAAACCTGCACCCGCTGCATGGCTTGCATCGATGCCTGTCCGGAAAGCGCGATCGACTTGACCTATCAGATCGACCTCGATAAATGCAAGTCGCATCGCGCCTGCGTCGCTGCCTGCGGCGCAATCGGCGCGATCGACTTCGTGCGCGAGGCGAACGAGCGCAGCGGTGGCTACGATCTGATTTTCGATTTGTCGCCAACACCGACGCTGCGTCGGCATCAATTGCCGCAAGGGTATTTTGCTCCCGGCGAGGATCTCTCACGCCAGGCCGGCGACGCCTTGAAACTGGCGCAATTGGTAGGCGAGTTCGAGAAGCCGCGTTTTGTCCGCTACAAGGAAAAATTGTGCGCCCATGGCCGCAATGGAAAAATCGGCTGCACTGCGTGCATCGATGTCTGTTCCGCTGAAGCGATCCGCCATGACGGCAACCATGTCAAGATCGATCCGAATCTGTGTGCTGGCTGCGGTGCCTGCAGCACCGTCTGCCCGTCCGGCGCGATCGAATATTCTTATCCGCGCGCAACCGATATGGGGACCCGGATCAAAACCATGCTGGCCGCCTACAACCGTGCTGGCGGTCAGGAGGCCGCATTGCTGT
>DATJCV010000428.1:0-5276 GCA_035497775.1 Burkholderiaceae bacterium
TATTGTCAGAGAAAAGCGGGCTGAGCCTCGAAGCAAGGCGCTGGATGAGGCGCTCGGCTGGCCAGCGGCATTCACAAACCGGCGCTGGCCTGTTAATCTATTGACATGGAGAAACAAATCAAGTCCGCGCTGGTATTGACCGGCGGCGGCGCCCGCGCAGCCTATCAGGTTGGCGTGCTGCAGGCGGTGTCGTCAATCTTGCGCGAGGCTGGCTGGGCGCCACAACGTAACCCTTTCGACGTCATCTGCGGCACCTCGGCCGGTGCCATCAATGCCACCGCGTTGGCCTGTCGCGCCGATGATTTTGCCGAAGGGGTCGAGGCCTTGCATAAGGTCTGGTCGCATTTTTCGGTGGAGCAGGTGTATCGCGCCGACTCGCTGGGAGTCATCCGCACCGGCGCCCGCTGGCTATCGCTGCTGTCATTCGGCTGGCTGCTGCGCAAGTGGCATGCACGGCCGCCCAGTTCCCTGCTCGACAATACGCCGCTGGTGACGCTGCTGCACCGCCTCCTCGATCTGCCGCGCCTCGATGCCGCCCTGAGCAGCGGCGTGCTGCGGGCGCTGGCGGTCACCGCCTCGTCCTATACCGCCGGTCATCATGTCACCTTCTATCAGAGCCATGCGGATATCCAGGAATGGACGCGCAGCCAGCGCCGCGCCATCAAGGACCAGATCGGGGTAGAACATCTGCTGGCATCGGCCGCGATTCCGTTCATTTTTCCCGCCACGCCGATCTACTGCGACGGCCGGCGCGAATATTTCGGCGATGGCTCGATGCGCCAGCTGACACCGATCGCGCCGGCCATTCATCTGGGCGCCAACAAGGTATTCGTGATCGGTGCCGGCCGCCTGATGGAGCCGGCACTCGATGCTTCGCCGTTTCCGTCCTACCCCACCCTGGCCCAAATTGCCGGTCATTCCTTGTCCAGCATCTTCCTGGACGGAATCGCGGTGGATATCGAACGGCTGTCGCGGATCAATCAGACGCTGTCGCTGCTGACGCCTGAACAAAGGAAGAACACCCAGCTGCGGCCAATCGACATGTTGCTGATTTCACCGTCAGAGCGTCTGGACGACCTTGCCAGCCGCCATGTCGGCAGCCTGCCGCGGCCGATTCATGCGGCCTTGGCGGGTATCGGCGCCACCGAAGCGGGCGGCGGCGCGCTGGCCTCTTATCTGTTGTTTGAAGCCAGCTATACCTGCGAACTGATTCGGCTGGGGCAAAAAGATGCATTTGCGCGGCGTGCCGACATCCTGGATTTCTGTGGCAATTGATTAACTACCGCTGCTGTCGCTCGAGCTCTTGGCGGGCAGGCCGGCGGAATTGTTTCATTCCTGTTGATTCGTTTTCAGCAACACGTTACCCTATGTGATGCGATTTTTATCGTTATCTTAGAGGCAACAAAACGCGGAAAGACGATGTTGAACGATTCGTTCCTGAAACGATGCTTGTGGCTGCTGCTGGCTTGGCTGCTATGCGCCGGTGCCTTTGCCAAGCCAGCGCCGGCGGTGGTGCCGCTGGCGACGATTCAAGCCCGCGATCTGCCGGCCGAAGCGCGGAAAACGCTGGCCTTGATCAAGCAGGGCGGACCCTTTCCTTATGCCAAGGATGGCGTGGTTTTTGGCAATTACGAAGGCTTGCTGCCTCGTCAAAAACGCGGGTATTACCACGAATACACGGTAAAGACGCCGCACGCCCGTAACCGCGGCGCGCGGCGCATCATTACCGGTGGCGAGTCGGCGATTGCGAGTGAATATTATTACACTGACAATCACTACGTGACGTTCATGCGCATACAAGAATAACGGAAACCAGGCAGCATCCTGTCCGCAACAACCGCCGCAATGAATATGGTCAAACCCGAGGGAGAAATGAGTTTATTCAAAACTGTGCCGCCCAACGTCGTGCAGTCCATCCGTGCGTTTCGCGCCGTCGACCTGCAAGCCGAGGCGGCCCGTCTTGGCCAGCACTTCCTGTATGCCTGGTGCGCGGAGGCGAGCACCAAGCAGCAAGTGCTCGCCAGCATCGCGGAAGCATTTCATTTTCCCAGGCATTTCGGCAAAAATTTCGACGCGCTGGCCGATTGCCTGACCGATTTGCCGTATAAGGCCGGCCCGCAGACGGGCTTTCTGGTCGTACTCGAGCAATTGCCGAATACGCCCAAGTTCGACAAGGAAGCGCGCGAAACCCTGCTCGACGTATTCCGCGATGCCGCCGATTTTTGGGCGGAAAAAAAGGTTGCCTTTCGCGTCTTTTATTCGTTTCAATAACATCGTTTCCCGCCTGCGACTGCGCGCGTCGCTGACGCTTGGCGTCGCGCTGATCGGCGCCGCAGCAGGTACAATGCGCGCCATGAAACGCATTGTTATTCTGATTTCCGGCCGCGGCAGCAACATGCAGGCGATTGTCAACGCCGCCCAAGCCGAGCACTGGCCGGCGCAGATCGCCGCCGTGATCAGCAACCGCGCCGAAGCCGAAGGGCTGGCATTCGCCAGCGCCCATCAAATCCCGACCGCGGTCGTGGTCAGCAAGCAATACTCCGACCGTGCCGCCTTCGACACGGCCTTGTCCTCTACGATCGATAGCTATACTCCCGATTTGGTGGTGTTGGCCGGTTTCATGCGGATTTTGACGCCGGCGTTTGTCGAGCACTATGCCGGCCGTTTATTGAATATCCACCCATCATTGCTACCCAGTTTTCCCGGCCTGGACACGCACCGGCGGGCGCTGCAAGCCGGCGTCAAGCTGCATGGCGCGACGGTTCATTTCGTCACTTCCGAACTCGACGGCGGCCCGATCGTCGCGCAAGCGGCGGTGCCGGTCTTGGCCGGCGACGATGAGGCAGCTCTGGCGGCACGCGTGCTCAGCGCCGAACATGTCATTTATCCCGGCGCGGTGCGTGCCTTCGTCGAAGGCCGGCTGCGGCTGCAGCCGACCGGTGCCTGGATCGTCGAGGAACCGGCGCCCGCGCCGATTGCTACCGGCGTTGCCGCCCTTCATGAAAGAACAGTATGAGATTACCGCCCGCGTTGATTGGACACACCGAGCAGGTGTTGCGGGAAATCCTGCGCTTTACCGGCCCAGCCGACGGCACGTTGTCGCGCTATTTTCGTGACAATCCTCGGCTGGGGGCGCGCGAACGCGGGGTGATCGCGGAAGGCGTCTATGGCCTGCTGCGCAACAAGTCGGTCTATACCAATTTTTCGGAATCCGGCCACGGCCCGGCGATGCGCCGGCTGGCGCTGCTCGGGTTGGCCGATGCCGTCGGCATCGATGCGCTGGGCGGCCTGTCGGAAGAAGAAACCGCGTGGCTGCGCCGGGTCGGTGAGATCGACCGCGCCCAGTTGCCACCGGCCTTGCGCGCCAACCTGCCATCCTGGCTATTCGAGCTGCTGGTTGCGCGCCACGGTGAAGCCGAGACGCTGCGCATGGCGGAGGCGCTGAATACGCCGGCGTCGCTCGATTTGCGCGTCAACGCCCTGAAAGGGACGCGCGACGAAGTCATCGCCGCGCTGGCCGAGGCGCCGATCCTCGGCCAGCCGACGCCGTATGCGCCACTCGGGATTCGCATCGTAAAAAAGCCATCGATCCAGAATCTGCCTCTGTTCCAGAACGGCGTGGTCGAAGTGCAGGATGAAGGCAGTCAGTTGCTGGCGCAGGTATTAGGGGCGCGGCGCGGCGAAATGGTGGTCGATTTTTGTGCTGGTGCCGGCGGCAAGACGCTGGCGCTGGGCGCGACCATGCGCAATACCGGCCGCCTGTATGCCTTCGACGTGTCGGCCAAGCGGCTGGCCAAGATGAAGCCGCGGGTTGCCCGCAGCGGCTTGTCGAACGTGCACCCGGTCCAGATTGCGCATGAAAACGATGCCAAGATCAAACGTCTGGCCGGCAAGGTCGATCGGGTGCTGGTCGACGCTCCGTGCACCGGGCTCGGTACCTTGCGTCGCAATCCGGACGTCAAGTGGCGGCAGACGCCGGCAGCGGTGGCTGAAATGAATCTGAAGCAGAGCGCCATCCTGGCCAGCGCCGCCCGCCTGCTGAAAGTCGGCGGGCGGCTGGTGTACGGCACCTGCAGCCTGCTGGAGGAAGAAAACGACGCGATCGTCGCGCAGTTTTTGGCAAGCCACGAAAATTTTGCCCTGGTTCCAATGAAGGATGTGCTGGCTGAACAGAAAATACCGCTGGAGATGGGCGACTACCTGAAGCTGCTGCCGCACCTGCACCAGACCGATGGATTTTTTGCCGCGGTCCTCGAACGCAAATGAGCGTGCGCGCGCTTCATCGGGCCTTGCTCTGGCTGGTGATGCTGGCGCCGAGGGTCTCGGCACATGCCTTCGAGCCGTTGCCGGCGCCGGTTGCCGCGCGCGGCACGATACAGGCGGCGTTTGCCCCTTGGAACGACATCGAAGGTGTACTGGTCGATGCGATCGACGCCGCAAAAAAACAAGTGCTGGTGCAGGCCTATCTGCTGACCGGCAAGAAGATGACGCAGGCCCTGCTGCGCGCGCATCAACGTGGAGTCGCGGTGCGGGTGCTGATGGATGCCGAGCAGATCGAAAAGACGCCCGCTTCGCAAGCGTTGACGCTGGCTGAAGCCGGTATATCGGTTTGGCTGGAAACCGGATACCAGAATGCGCACAACAAGGTGATCATCATCGATGCTCACACGAGCGCCCCGGTGTTGATCACCGGCAGCTTCAATTTCACCTGGGCTGCTGCGCACAAGAACGCCGAGAACGTGCTGGTGATGCGCGATGATCCTGAGCTGATCTTGCTGTATGTCGCCAATTGGGAGCGGCATCAGCGCGCCGCCATGGCCTACCGTCGCTGAGATTCAATGCAGACCAGTCTCCTGTCCAATCTGATCCGGGATTTCCACACGCCGAGTATCGTCTGGCAGGTCGGCGCTCTATTTGTGTGCGTGCTGCTTGGCTTGGGTTTGTCGCGGGCGATTCGAACCCTGTTCAGGGTGCCGGCGGCGCAGCCGACGGTGGTGCGTCTCGGCATCGAAAGCTTTGCGCGCGTACTGTCGCCGGTGTTGATCCTGATCCTGATTGTTATCGCCAAAGCGCTGCTGGTCGAATTCCACCGCGTCAATCTGCTACGGCTGGCGATCCCGCTGGTGCTGTGCCTGGCTCTGATCCGTTTTGTATTTTACGTATTGGAGCGCGCCTTCGACCGCGATGGTGCGCCCGGCAGCTTCCTGCTGGCATTTGAAAAATTGTTTGCCGTGCTGGTGTGGAGCGGCGTTGCGCTGTATATCACCGGCTTGTGG
>DATJCV010000429.1:0-4993 GCA_035497775.1 Burkholderiaceae bacterium
TCTATGCCGAATACATCAAGGCGCCTGCCGATGCGCTGCAGTTGGAGGTGCTGGGCCAGCAATGGCAGTGGCGCTTCCGCCTTCCAGGCGCGGACGGCAAGCTGGGGCGGACCGATGTCAGCCTGATCAACGCCGGCAATCCGTTCGGGCTTGATCCATCCGACCCGGTCGGCCGCGAGAACATCCTGGTCGATAACAACGAGCTGCATTTGCCACTGAACAAGCCGGTGAAGCTGCTGCTGCGTTCGCGAGACGTATTGCATGATTTTTACGTGCCGCCGTTCCGCGCCCGCATGAACATGGTGCCCGGCATGGTGACTTCGTTCTGGTTCACGCCCACCAAGGCCGGGCGCTATGAAATCTTGTGCGCGCAACTGTGCGGGGTGGGCCACTACAGCATGCGCGGTTATGTCGTGGTGGAAGACGAAAACGCCTTCGCGGCCTGGCTCAAACGGCAGCCGACGTTCGCGCTGACCATGGCCGGCGCCGGCAAGGCGCCGGCGCCAGGTGCAGGCGCCGACACGCTGGCGGTTCAGGGTCAGGCGCTTTCCGAATCTAAAGGCTGTGTCGCTTGTCATACGGTAGACGGCAGTCCGCGTGTCGGCCCGACCTGGAAAGGGCTGTACGGCAAAACCGAAACCATGGCCGACGGCAGCAGCGCCCATGTCGACGAAGATTATCTGCGCAACTTCATCCGCAACCCGCAGGCACGGGTGGTGAAAGGCTACGCTCCGATCATGCCGAAGATCGAGATGAGCGACGGCGAACTGGCAGCGCTGGTGGCGTACATCCGCTCTCTCGGTACCGCCCAGGCGGCCGCGCCGCCGCCAGCAGCGCAATCGGGATCGCCGCAATCACAATGAGGAACCGTCATGGCCACTGCCGCCGACAGCATGCACGATGACAGCCTGCATCAGGCGCCCCGCAGCTTCCTGACCAAATACGTCTGGAGCCAGGATCACAAGGTGATTGCCGTGCAGTATGCATGCGTGGCGATCGCGGTGGGACTGGTGGGCTTGGCGCTGTCCAACCTGATGCGGCTGCAACTGGGCTTCCCCGGCCGCTTTCCCTCCATCGATGCTACGCATTACTACCAGTTCATGACCATGCACGGCATGATCATGGTGATCTACCTGCTGACCGCGCTGTTTCTCGGCGGCTTCGGCAACTACCTGATTCCGCTGATGGTGGGCGCGCGCGACATGGTGTTCCCCTACCTCAACATGCTGAGCTTCTGGGTCTATCTGCTGTCGGTGATCGTACTGCTGACCAGCTTCTTCGTGCCGGGCGGTCCCACCGGCGCCGGCTGGACCCTGTATCCGCCGCAGGCGATCCTGCCCGGCACCCCAGGCTACGAATGGGGCATCATCCTGATGCTGGTGTCGCTGGCGATCTTCATTGTCGCCACGACCATGGGCGGCTTGAATTACGTGACCACCATCCTGCAGGCGCGCACCGAGGGCATGACGCTGTTGCGCATGCCGCTCACCGTGTGGGGCATCTTCGTCGCGACCGTGTTGGCGCTGCTGGCGTTCCCGGCGTTGTTCGTCTCCGCCGTGATGATGCTGCTCGACCGCACGCTCGGCACCAGCTTCTTCATGCCGGCGCTGGTGTCGATGGGGCGGGTCACCGACTACAAGGGCGGCAGCCCGCTACTGTTCCAACACCTGTTCTGGTTTTTCGGCCACCCCGAGGTGTATATCGTGGCGCTGCCGGCGTTCGGCATCGTCTCCGACCTGATCAGCGTGCATGCGCGCAAGAGCATCTTCGGCTACCGCACCATGGTCTGGGCGCTGCTGGCGATCGGCGTGCTGAGCGTCGTGGTGTGGGCGCACCACATGTTCGTGTCCGGCATGAATCCGTACTTCGGCTTCTTCTTCGCCACCACCACGCTGATCATCGCGGTGCCGACCGCGATCAAGGTCTACAACTGGCTGCTGACCTTGTGGCGCGGCGACATCCACCTGACGGTGCCGATGCTGTTTGCGCTGAGTTTCATCAGCACCTTCCTGATCGGCGGCTTGACCGGGCTGTTCCTGGGCAATGTCAGCGTCGATATTCCGCTCTCCAACACCTATTTCGTGGTGGCGCACTTCCATATGGTGATGGGCGTGGCGCCGCTGCTGGTGGTGTTCGGCGGCATTTATCACTGGTTTCCCAAAGTCAGCGGCCGCCTGCTGAATGACACGCTGGGCCGGCTGCATTTCTGGATCACCTTCCTTGGCACCTACGCGATCTTCTTCCCGATGCATTACCTTGGCATCCTCGGCATGCCGCGCCGCTACTACGCTTTCGAGGGTTACCAATTCATCCCGCAGTCGGCGCAAACGCTTTCCGCCTTCATCACCGTGGTGGCGCTGCTGGTGGCGACCGCCCAGTTGGTATTCATCGCCAATATCGTCTGGAGCATGTTCCGCGGCCGTCGCGCCGACGGCAATCCCTGGCGCGCCGCCTCGCTCGAATGGCAGACGCCGGCCACACCGCCGGCCCACGGCAATTGGGGACCGCGGCTGCCGGTGGTCTATCGCGGCGCCTACGCCTACAGCGTGCCGGGCGCGGTGCAGGACTTCATCCCGCAAAATGCGCCGCCCGGGGAGGCCCAGATCCTTGAGACGCCCGCTCGCGGCGAGGTGCCGGCATGAGCGCCTTCGTCTCGTCGAACGGCATCCATGCCGGTCATGGCGGCGGCGTCGGTGCCGAGCGCAGGGGCGCGGGCCGCTCGGCCGCCGGCACCGCGCTATGGCTGTTCATCGGCGTTGCTACCAGCCTGTTTTCGCTGTTCCTGATGGCGTACGCAATGCGCATGACCGCCAGTGACTGGTCGCCGATCGCGCTGCCCTGGCAATTGTGGCTCAGCACCGCGCTCCTGATCGGCGGCAGCATCCTGCTGCAACGCGCCAGCGCGGCGGCGCACGATATGCAACCGACACCGCAGATGCACCGTGCGCGCCGCCTGCTGCTGGCCGGCGGCGTCTGCGCGCTAAGCTTTCTGGCGGTACAGCTGGCGGCCTGGCAGGCGCTGCAAGCCAATCACGTCATGCCGGTCGGCAATCCAGCCGGCAGTTTCTTCTACCTGCTGACGGCGATGCACGGTCTGCATGTGATGGGTGGACTGGTCGGCTGGGCGGTGACGGCGAGGGGCGCGCGGCAAGACGCCGATCCGCGCCGTACCGCGTTGCGCATCGCGCTCTGCGCCCGCTACTGGCATTTCCTGCTGGCGGTCTGGCTGGTGCTGTTCGCGGCGCTGGGCTGGCTGACACCGGCGGTGGTCAATTTCATCTGCGGCACGAATTGAACAACGAGATACTCATGAGCAGTCCTCCGGTCACGCACGAAACACCCGCCCCAACGGTCGGCATCTGGCACCAGCTGGTGGCCGACTGGTCGTCCGACCAACGCGCCTTCAAGGTGTCCTGGGGCAAGGCCATGATGTGGATCTTCCTGCTCTCCGACACCTTCATCTTCAGCTGCTTCCTGACCGGCTACATGACGGTGCGCATCTCGACCACCGCGCCATGGCCCGATATGGGCGAAATGTTCGGCGACAAGATCGGCGGCGTCAATGTCCCGCTGCTCCTGATCGCAATCATGACCTTCGTGCTGATCACCAGCAGCGGCACGATGGCGATGGCGGTCAACTTCGCCTATCGGCGCAATCGCGTGCGCACCGCCGCGCTGATGTTCGCGACCGCGCTCCTGGGCGCCACCTTCGTCAGCCTGCAAGCCTTCGAATGGACCACGCTGATCGTCGAGAAGGGCGTGCGGCCCTGGGGCAATCCGGCGGGCGCGGCGCAGTTCGGCTCGACTTTCTTCATGATCACCGGCTTCCACGGCCTGCATGTCACTTGCGGCGTGATCTACCTGGTCACCGTGGCCTCGCGAGTGCTGCGCGGACGCTATGAAAAGAGCGGCAACTACCAGATCGTCGAAATCGCCGGACTGTACTGGCACTTCGTCGACCTGGTCTGGATATTCATCTTTGCGCTGTTTTATCTCTGGTGAGGATAGCCATGGCGACTCCCGGCGGACAAGAACACCCGATCAGCCTCTACCTCAAGATATGGGGCCTGCTGTTCGTGCTCAGCACCCTGTCGTACCTGGTCGATTACTTCGACTTCCACGGCTACCTGCGCTGGACCCTGCTGATCCTTTTCATGCTGCTCAAGGCCGGCTTGATCGTTTCCATCTTCATGCACATGGCATGGGAACGCCTGTCGCTGGTGTACGCCATCCTGGTGCCGCCCTTGTGCCTGCTGGTGCTGGTCGGGCTGATGGCGACCGAGGCCGATTACACGGTTGCCACGCGATTATTGTTTTTCCGCTGAAGCGCGGCACGCGTGATCTCGCCTCATGGCATGACCCGATTGGCTCTTGTCTCCGATGGCCCCAGCTTGGTCATCCCCTCCCAAGCGGGAATCCAGGAAATGGAGGCTACTCGGGCGGCATAAAGTACGTTCCCGCTGCATTTCACGGGTTCGACCTTAAAATAGATGCCATTCCCAAGCGGCAACTCCTGCTCCGCATGAGCGGAGGAGTATTTTTGCGCGACGGACGGCAAAAAGCGCTGACCCCGATTACACTACTGCGCCCGTAATTCACCGCCACTTAATACCTGAGTAATGCCCTTCCCTGACATGAACCTGATCCTGCAAGGCCCCCACGCCGCCTCCCAGACCATCGAACGCATCGCCGCGCTGGCTCATGCACAGTGCATTACTCCGATCAACCAGCACGCCTGGCGCTGCGAAGGCGTCAGCCAGTCGCCCGAACTCAAGGCACAAATCGATGCCGCCTGCCTTGCCGCCCACCTCGATTACGCCTTCATGCCGCCCGACCGGACCCTCGCCGAATTCAAGCTGCTGGTGATGGACATGGATTCGACCCTGATCACGATCGAATGCATCGACGAGATCGCCGACATGCACGGCCTGAAACCGCAGGTGGCGGCGATCACCGAGGCCGCCATGCGCGGCGAAATCGAGTTCCGCGAAAG
>DATJCV010000430.1:0-7170 GCA_035497775.1 Burkholderiaceae bacterium
CACCACGTTGCGCCGCTTGACCGAGCGTTCCGGGTTGCTCACCGGGTTGTAGTACGAGGTGCCTTTCAGCATGCCGACCAGGGTTGCGCTTTCCAGCAAGTTCAGCTCCGCGGCCGACTTGTCGAAATAGGTGCGCGCGGCCAGTTCGATGCCGAACACGTTGTACAGGAACGGCACGGTATTGAGATAGGTTTCCAAAATCTCGCGCTTGCTGTAGGTGCGCTCGATATTGAAGGCAGTGAGAATTTCCTTGACCTTGCGGTTCAGGTTGCGTGAGCGGCCGATTTCATCCGGGAACAGGTTGCGCGCCAGTTGCTGCGTGATGGTGGAGCCGCCCTGGGTATCGCCACGCGCGGTGTGCACGATGGCTGCAGCAGTCCCGCGAAAATCGACGCCACGATGCTGGTAGAAACGATGATCCTCAGTGGCGATCAGCGCCTCGATCACGTAGGGTGAAATTTGCTCCAGCGTGACCCGCTCGCGCTGCTGCTGGGCGAAGCTGTCGAGCAGCTTGCCGTCGGCGGCCAGGATTTGCGTGGGTTGCGTCACGCGCGCGGAGCGCAGGTCGCCGATGGTCGGCATGCTGACAATCAGGAAACCGATATACGCCAGCACCAACAGCGTCGCCACGCCGCCGATACGGCCGCCGCGCGCCAGCCGGCGCCCGGTACTCGAGCGACTCAGGAAACGATCGAAGCGCATGATCATGCGCGCTTTGAAACTGCCGCCGCCGGGGTGCCCTGCCTGTGGTGAAAGCTGCTGATTCATATGGATGATGCGGGTGGCGCAAAGGGGTCAAACGCGCGCCGGCAGATTGCCATGACAGCAATGCACCGCGGCGCGATCAGCCGTGATGCGCGTGATGGGTCAGGAAGAATACCACCACCACGCCCAGGCCAATCAGCAGCACTTGCGGAATCGTCTCGCGCAGCGTGGCGCGGCGCTGCATCTGCGGCATCAGGTCCGAGACCGCGATATAGATGAAGCCGGACGAAGCTAGTACCAGCACATACGGAATCCATTGCATGCCGCGCGCCAGCGTGAAGTAGCCGAGAATGCCGCCAACCACCGCCATCAGGCTGCAGATCAGGTTGTAGGCATAGGCCCGCGTGCGCGAAAAACCGGCATTCAAGAGCACGATGAAGTCGCCGATCTCCTGCGGGATCTCGTGCGCGATGATGGCCAGGCCGGTAATGATGCCGAGCTTGGGGTCGGCCAGGAAGGCGGCGGCGATCAGGATGCCGTCGGTGAAGTTGTGCAGGCCGTCGCCGACCAGGATCATCCAGCCGGCCTTGCCGGCTTCGTGCCGGTCGTGGCCGTGCCCATGGTGGTGGCCGTCGCCTTCGTAATGATGGGAGTGGCGCAGGATCGCGAATTTTTCCAACAAAAAGAAACCCAGCAGCCCGGCCAGCAAGGTGGCGAACAGGGCATGGGTATCGGCCTCCGATTCGAAGGCCTCCGGCAGCGCGTGCAGGAGCGAAGTCGCCAGCAAAATGCCGACCGACAGGCTGACCATGCGCTCGACCATTTTCGACAATAGCGAAAAGGAAAAAACTGCGGCGGCGCTGATGCTGAAAACACCGGAAATGGTGGTGGCAAGCAGGATCGAAACAAGCGTGGAGTTAATTTTGGGTCCCGGAAAAGCGCAAGCATATGCAACAAGGTTGCAAATTAAAGCACAGCCGGAGCTTTTCGGCAAATGATGGCCGCTTGCGGGCCGCAATCGGAGGCCGCGATCGACGACATGCTCGAGCGCTGATTGCCGGCCGCCAGATGCGGCGCGCCTTCAAACCGGGGCAGGCCGAAGAGCGCTCGCCTGCTCCTCCTCGGCCTCGCCGCGCCGGCAGCAAGCAGGCGCTGCCGGCCCGATTTTCCAGCCAGGAAAGGAGATCAGCCGGCTTCGGCACTCTACATGCGATGAAAAACCAAGGAGTATATTGAATAACTCATTATTTCAAGGCTGAAAATGTACTCTCATACCATGAGTATATGAAAGGTCACAGCTTGACTGTTGCTCACATTACAAATCCCTTACTAACCATGTGGTTTTATGTGATACTTGACATCAACTTTCTGGATGACGCATCGGCCCCCGGCAAGCGCCGCTCGGCGCGGCTGCATGCGAGCGCTGCGATCCGGCCTGGATCGAAAAATACAGGCCGCATATAGCCGGTTTTGAATTGCAGAATGCAAATGAAACAGTAGTAAAAAGGAAGCGGTCAGCGTGCAAAAACCAGGAAATTTGTTCCAGAAAGTGAAGGAAATCATCTTCGACGCCATTCGCCAGGAGCAGTTGCCTTGGCTACTCATGGCATCGAGGCACCCTTCCCTGCTGGCGCGCCGGCGCGCCAGCATGATCATTTCGCGGGTACGCATGGTGGCCGGGCTGTTCGCCGTCCTGACCCCGCTGTGGATCATCATCGATGTGATGGTATTTACCTGGCCGGTCACGATCATGCTGGTGATCGGCCGTCTGGTGACCAGCGCCGCCTTCGGCATTCTGGCGCTGTCGTACCGCAAATCGACCAGCATGACGGACGCCTACCGCGCGCTGGCGCTGATGTTCGCGATCCCGACCGTGTTCTTCGTCTACTCCCATCCGCTGCTGTCGAGCTTCAGCATGACGGGGGCCGCTGCCGCGATTTCCTCTGGCTACGCCTTCCTGCCATTCGTCATGGTGGCCGGCCTCAGCGTATTCCCGCTCACCGCGGTAGAAAGCGCGTTGTTCGCCGTGCCGGTGCTGTTGGCCGAAGCGCTGGTGGCGATCATGCAGTTGGATATGCTGAACTGGAGTTCGCATATGGGCGCGTTCTGGCTGCTGTTCCTGATTGCGACGGTGGCGGCGCTGGCCGGGATGAGCCAGTTGAGTTTCATGATTTCGCTTCTGCAACAGGCGAGCCATGACCGTCTTACCGGCTGCTTTGCCCGTGCCAGCGGAGAGGAATTGCTGGAAATTCAATTCCATATCGCCGCCCGCAGCGGCGCATTCCTGGCCATTGTTTTCGTCGACCTGGACAGCTTCAAGGAAGTCAATGACAAGTTCGGCCATGAGGCCGGCGACCAGGTATTGCGCTCGGCAGCTGACATGCTGCGCTCGAATCTGCGCACCGGAGATATTCTGCTGCGCTGGGGCGGAGAAGAGTTCGTGATCATCCTGCCGGACACCAGCGGCTCGACGGCGGTCAAGACGATTGCGCGCTTGCGCGAGAAGGGCTTGGGCCTGCGCCCCGACGGCACTCGATTGACCGCGAGTTTCGGGATTGCGGGACGGGTGGAGGACAACGCGGAAAGCTGGCAGCGGCTGGTCGAAATCGCCGATCACCGCATGTATCGAGCCAAGTTGGCGGGCAAGGACCAGTGTATGGGCCCGGGAACGGACCGCGGCTCCGGCGACCAGCATCCCGGTCCGGCATCGGCGCCCGGCACAACCTCAACCGGCTGACCGGACCAGCTCTGGCATCGCCCCACGCCGCCGAACGATGGAATGTTGCCCGGGCCCAGCTCTTGCGCGCGTCGAGCCATGGCCGGCAGGGCGCCGGCGATGCAAGCTTCAGGCCACGCCGTGCGCCTTAAACCAGGCCAGTGCGCGGCGCCAGCCGTCCTTGGCGTCGGCTTCGACATAGCTCGGCCGGTAATCGGCATGGAAGGCGTGGCCGGCATCCGGATAGACCACGAATTCCGAACGGTTGCCGCCCTGGGCCAGCGCCGCCTTCATTTTTTCGACGGTATCGAGCGGAATGCCATTGTCCTTGCCGCCGTACAGGCCGAGCACCGGGGCTTTCAAGGTTGGCGCGATATCCAGCGGATGCTGCGGCGTCAGCGCCGTCTTGTCGCCGACCAGACGGCCGTACCAGGCGACGCCGGCCTTGACTGCCGGATTGTGTGCGCAATACAGCCAGGTAATCCGTCCGCCCCAGCAGAAGCCGGTAATGCCGAGCTTGTCGGTATTGCCGCCATTGGCCTTGGCCCAGGCCACGCAGGCATCCAGGTCGCCCATCACTTGCGCGTCCGGCACCTTGGCGATGATGTTTTTCATCAGCTCGGGAATCGACGGTGCATGGTGCGCGTCGCCCTGCCGCACGAACAACTCCGGCGCCAGCGCCATATAGCCCTGCTTGGCGAAGCGGCGCGCGACATCGGCGATGTGCTCGTGCACGCCGAAGATTTCCGACACCACCAGGATCACCGGAAAATCCTTGCCGTCCGCCGGCTGGGCGCGATACATGGGCATGCTCTGGCCACCGATGGTGAGCGTCACTTGACCGGCGCTCAAGCCGACGCTATCGGTGGTAATCACGTGTTGCGCCTGCACCGGCAGCACCGCAGCGGCAAACCCGGTGCCGAGCGCGACCTTGATGAAATCGCGACGGCCGAGCTCGCCGGACAAGGTGGTTCTGGTGAGGCTATCGAACTCTTCCGTGAATTGCGTCATAGTCGTGTTCCTATGAAAATACCGCGAAAATCATCGGCCTGGCATATCCGTCACCGCCACTTGGGCAACCGGCCTCATGTGTGAGTGCACTATGCCAGAATTTAGTGCGCCTGATCCCAATTGGCGCCGACCCCGACCTCGGCGATCAGCGGCACCCGCAAGTCGGCCACTCCGGCCATCAGGCGCGGCAACTCGGTGCGTACCCGTTCCAGTTCAGCCGCCGGCACCTCCAGCACCAATTCATCGTGCACCTGCATCACCATCCGCGACTGCAAACCGTCTTTCTCGATCCAGCCCTGGACCGCGATCATCGCCAGCTTGATCAGGTCGGCTGCCGTACCCTGCATCGGCGCGTTGATCGCGGCGCGCTCGGCAGCCTGGCGGCGCGGGCCGTTCGGCGAGTTGATTTCGGGCAGCCACAGGCGGCGCCCGAACACGGTTTCGACATAGCCCTGCGCCTTGGCCTTGGCCCGGGTGTCGGCCATGTATTGCGCCACGCCGGCAAAGCGCGCGAAATATTTTTCGATATACATCTGCGCCGCGGCGCGCTCGATGCCGAGGTTGGCGGCCAGCCCGAACGCGCTCATGCCGTACATCAGACCGAAGTTGATGACCTTGGCATAGCGGCGCTGCTCGCTGGTGACCTCGGCCGGCGCGACGCTGAAGATCTCGGCGGCGGTCGCACGGTGGATATCGATGCCGTCGGCGAAGGCGCGCAGCATGTTGGGGTCGCCCGAGATGTGCGCCATGATGCGCAGCTCGATCTGCGAATAGTCGGCCGACACGATGCTGCTCCCGGCCGGCGCGATGAAGGCTTCGCGGATGCGGCGCCCCTCGGCAGTACGAATCGGGATGTTTTGCAGGTTCGGGTCATTCGACGCCAGCCGGCCGGTGACCGCGACCGCTTGCGCGTAGTTGGTGTGGACGCGGCCAGTGACGGCGTTGACCATTTTTGGCAGCTTGTCAGTGTAAGTCGATTTCAGCTTGGACAGGCTGCGGTAGTCGAGCAGGACCTTGGGCAGCGGATAGTCCTCGGCCAGTTTCTGCAGCACTTCTTCGTCGGTGGAAGGCGTGCCGGACGGCGTCTTCTTCACCACCGGCAGCTGCAGCTTGTCGAAGAATATCTCGCCGATCTGCTTCGGCGAATTCAGGTTGAACGGCTGCCCTGCCAGTTCATACGCCTGCTGCTCGATCTCCAGCATGCGCCGCCCCAGTTCCGCCGATTGCGTCGCCAGCAGCGCGGCGTCGATCAGCACGCCATTGCGCTCGATTTTCTGCAGCACCACCGCGGTCGGCAATTCGATGCTCTGGTAGATGGTGCGCAGGCCGTCATTGGCAGCCACATGCGGCCACATCACCTGGTGCAGCTGCAGCGTGATGTCGGCATCCTCCGCCGCGTACTCGGTGGCACGCTCGATGTCGACCGCGTCGAAGCAGATCTGGCCAACTCCCTTGCCGCACACTTCCTCGAAGGTGGTGGTCTTGCGGTTCAGGTGACGCAGCGCCAGGTTGTCCATGTCGTGCCGCTTGTGCGACTCGAATACGTACGACTGCAGCAAGGTGTCATGCACGATGCCGCGCAATTGCACGCCGTGATTGGCCAGTACATGGCTGTCGTATTTCAGGTTCTGGCCGAGCTTCGGTTTGGCGGGATCTTCCAGCCAGGGCCGCAGCCGCTCCAATACCGCCTCGCGCGACAATTGCTCGGGCGCCCCCGGGTATTGGTGCGCCAGCGGAATGTAGGCTGCCACGCCCACCTCGCAGCTCAGCGACAGGCCGACCAGCTGTGCCGTCATCGGATCGAGCGAGGTGGTCTCGGTGTCGATCGAAGTCAGTTCCGCGCGCTCGATGCGTGCTATCCACTGCTCCAGCTGTGCCATGTTCAGCACGGTTTCGTAATGCGCGGACACCGCTTCGGTATCGGCGAACAGGCCGCCTTGCGGATCGGCGCCCGGCGCCAGCGGCACCGATTCCTTCTTGGCGTTGTGGTTTCCCTTGCCGTTGCCACCGGCGGTGCCGCCGCTCAGATCACGCAGCCAGGTCTTGAAGCCGTGGCGCTGGAAGAAGGCGATCATGGCGTCGCGGTCCTCCGGCTGGTGCGTCAGCGAGGCGGTGATCGACTCCAGGTGCGCGCTGAGATCGCAATCGGTCTTGACGGTCACCAATACCTTTGCCTGCGGCAGCCAGTCGAGCGCCGACCGCAGATTGGCGCCGACCGCGCCGCCGATCGCCTCGGCGTTGGCGATCACACCGTCCAGGTCGCCATATTGGGTCAGCCACTTGACCGCGGTCTTGGGCCCGACCTTCGGCACGCCCGGCACGTTGTCAACCGCATCGCCGACCAGCGTCAGGTAATCGACGATGCGTTCCGGCGGCACGCCGAACTTGGCCAGCACGCCGGCGCGGTCGAGCTTTTCGTTGTTCATCGTGTTGACCAGCGTGACGTGCTCGTTGACCAGTTGCGCCAAATCCTTGTCGCCGGTCGAGATCACGGTCTGCATGCCTTGCGCCTCCGCCTGGGCCGCCAAGGTGCCGATCACGTCGTCGGCCTCGATGCCGTCGACCATCAGGATTGGCCAGCCCATGGCCCGCACCGCCTCAAAGATCGGCTCGACCTGCAGCGCCAGGTCGTCCGGCATCGCCTTGCGCTGCGCCTTGTAGTCGGCGTACAGGTCATCGCGGAAGGTCTTGCCTTTTGCGTCGAAGATGCAGGCCATGTATGCTGCCGCGTAGTCCTG
>DATJCV010000431.1:0-2253 GCA_035497775.1 Burkholderiaceae bacterium
CGCTGGTGGCCGCCAAGCGAAAAATCAAGACCGCCTGGATGTACCGTATCGTGCGCCATCCGATCTATGCCAGTTATTGCCTGATATTTACCGGCTACCTGCTGGCCAATACCACGCTGTACAACTTGCTGGTTTATGCGGTATCACTCATTTTTCTCGGTGCCCGCATATTTCGGGAAGAAAGTCACCTGGCGCTGGACCCGGCGTATCGTGGCTACATGCACGAAGTACGCTATCGGCTTGTGCCATTCATTTTCTAAGGCAGTGCTGAATCAGCACAACCGCAATCGGCGACCCCAATTATGAATGGGAGTATGTTGTATAAAACACCGTTTTGCATCCGATAATTGATTATTATCAATGGAGTATATGATTTGCTTCGCGGCGGTTTGTGGTGTGAAGCATGAATGGAGCGCATACCCGACGGTGTTTTTCGGTGAAGTGCGGCGCCGCAGTGTTTAATCCACACTCCGCTTGGCGGCAAGGCCGAAAGTCAGGAGCGCCGATCCCTCAATGAGCGCAACAGTCATGTTTTTCATGATTTCGGTCAGCGCCGGGTCTTCGACGTTGGCCATTAGCGCACGTAACCGGGCAACGGTTAATTCCGGGACGCTGGCGCAAGTCATCAGCAATTCCAGCGCTTCGCTGACGAGTCGCTGCACGGCGGCGTCGGACGGCGCACGTTGTGCCGCTTGGCGCAGATCACCGATCGCATAGCCCAGATTGAGCACCGCCAGCATGCCGGCCGGCAGCCGCATTCCTAATTCTCCGGCGCGCCCCAGATGCAGCGTCAGGCGCAGGATCTGGCGTGTCGTCTGCGCATGCCAGTCGCCGCCCGGCCCTGAACGTTCGATCAGGCGCCGCAGGTCGCGCCGCACGGTCTCCGCCGCTTCCATCGCCTGCCGCTCGGGGCTGCGCGGCAGCAGGATGAAACTGCCAGCCACCAGGAATGCAACGCCGATCAGCGCAAAGGCGTTGCCCCAGATCGCCGCGGGGTCGGTCACGGCCGGCAACACGGCCTGGCTGGCCAGCAGAAAACCCATGTTGTAGTCGATCGCCGGTATCGCAAAACGCTTGCTGGCACGGGCGAAGCCGCCGATCAGGATGAAGGGCGCGACCGACAGCAGCAGTTCAGGCAGAGTCGTAATGTAAGGTTGGAGCAGGAAGCGGTAGAGCGTCGCCACGGCGACGCCGACCAGGATGCCCTTCAACAGCGATGGCGCCACCTTTTGCGGCATCGCCATCGAGCCGAGTACCGTCGAAAAGATGCAGACGCCAAGCGCCGCCAGTTCGGCCGCCGGCCAGCCGCTCCAGTAGCCGAGGGCGGAGGCGACAAAACTGACCACGCCGGATACCAGGCCGGTACGGCGCGCCAACACCCATTCGCGATGCGGTGCCAGCCGCTCCGGGGCTGCGCCCAACGGACGGCTGTCGGCATTGCCGTTGGGAGAACACAAGGCTGCCGCCGATCCCAGCAGCTGTTGCAGCGCGCGCTTGAGCCGGTTCAGCCCCTTAGCGTCCATCTGTAACGGCAGCGCCGGCATTTCCTGCGCGGCCACCGACGGCGCGGTCCGCAGATGATCGGCCAGCTGCTGCAGGCGTGCGGGAAGATCGGCGGGGACATTTATCCCGTCGGCTGCGCCGGCCTGGAGGCGGCCGCGCAGCGCCGCTCCCTCCGCGATTGCCGACAGCGACGCCACCACCAGCGTATCGACGTGACGCAGGCGGCGATAGCCCTCCACCGAGCCGGCCGCCACCAGCGGGGCCGCATTTTCCAGCTTGCTGAGGCCCGAGAGGATGCGCCGCTCCACTTCCGCGTTGCGCTCATTGTCGCTGCCGCGCAGTAGCTCCGCCACGTGCGCCAGCGCATCGCCGGACACCTTGCGCACGCGCTGGTAAAACTTCTGGCGCTGCGCTTCCGGGGTCAGGAAGCCGGTCACCAGCGTCACCACGACCACGCCGATCAGCGTGCATTCGACGCGGGCGGCGGCGATTGCGAGCGCGGCGTCCGGCGTCCAGATCGACGGCAATACCACGATCGCCGCCGTCATGCCAGCCATCAGCGCGCCGTAATAATGCATGCCGCGCAGCAGATGAGTGAGACCGGAAGTGAGCGCGATCCAGACGCCGAGCAGCGCCAGCACCACGTAGGGGCCGGCCGGGATATGCATCAGGCCGAAACCGGCGGCGGCGCCGACCAGCGTGCCGACGATACGAAAAAACCCGCGTTCCAGCAGCAGCCCGCGCGACGAC
>DATJCV010000432.1:0-27938 GCA_035497775.1 Burkholderiaceae bacterium
GACGCGCTGGCCAGCCCGCAAGCCGTGCTTGGCATGACCAGTCGCCGCAGCGTTCGCGCCGGCGAGGTGGTCCGCGAAGGCTGGCTGGTCCGATCAACGCTGGTGCATCGCGGCGCGGCCGTCAGCATCGTCGCCCGCAGCGGCGCAATCGAAGTCACGGCGGCCGGCGAAGCGCTCGATGCTGGCGCACGCGACGCGATAATCCGCGTGCGTAACGTTAGCAACGGCAAGATCCTCCGTGCCCGCGTACTCGATGACAACACGGTGGAACCGGTCGAGACTCCGCGTGCCATTCCTTAGTTCCCCGCCTGAAAGCGGCTGGCGGTACGCGCCAGCTTGTCGGCGTAGGCCGGATCGGTGGCGTAACCGCCGCGTGCCAAGCCTTGTGCAAATGCACGGACATCGTTGCCGGTATTGAGCGCAGCGCCGTAGCGCGGGTTCTCCAGCAACAATCGCGCGTAGTCGCGAAACGCGGTAGCCTGGTCCGGATAACTCCGAAAATTCTCACTCTTCTTGACCGCGCCATCCGCCTCATATTCGGTGGTTACTGCCTGCGCGACGTCGCCGCGCCAATGCGCGCCAGCCTTGATGCCGAACAGGTTATTGGTATTACTGCCGTCCTCTCGCAGTAACGGCCGCTGACCCCAGCCGGACTCAAGAGCCGCGTGTGCCGCCACCAGTTCAGGAGCAACCCCAAGCCGCTGTCCGGTTTCGCGCGCCCACGGCGCTATCGATGTCCAAAATGACTGCCGTGCTTCATCGTCAGCGCCATTCACGGCAATAGCGCTGGTACCCTGCAAGCGGGCGCGCATGGCTTGCCCCTCCACACTTAACGAAGACCATGCGCCTGGCGGCGAACCGCTCGCGATAAATCGATCGATATCGGCCCGCACCTCGCCGATCAATCCGGCAAAGCCGTTCCCACGCGCCATCGCCGGCTGCACCGGCGATGTAGGCGTAGCAGGAGCAGTCGGACGCAACCCAAAATCAGGCCGGAACATAGGTCTCCTCCTCTCCATGCAGCACCCGTTGCATGATGCTGTATTGATCCATCATCAGGCGGCAATTGCGTTCATTGAGTTCCTTGCACTCGCGCACCAGTGCTTCCAGGGCGTTCCACCCGGCTTGCAACGCATCGCGCGGCGTTCCCGGCAGCAGCGCAAACGCGGTAGTGACGCTGCCGCCTTTGCCCGACAATGCATTGACCAGATCGACCCTTTGCAGCCGGCGCTGCTCCATTACGCCCGTCATTTCGGTGATGCGTTCGGCCAGTTCGCTCAACCGCACGGCCTGATGCGCCAATGCCGCGTCAAACTGTTGCTGCAGCAGCGTGCGCAGCATCTGGTAATCGCGCACGTCCTCACCAACGCCGCGCATCAGATTGGCCAAGGCCGTGCTGCGATTCATCGCTCGCCTCCATGAAAGCGCTGTATCAGACCTGCAAGACGGGCCGGATCGAACGCCAGCTCACCTTTTTGCAACGCGTCGCGCAGTGCTGCAACTTTGGCATGATCGAAATCCGGCAGCGCGCGCAGGGCACCCAATGCCGGCTGCAACGCTGCCGACTGCAACACTTCGCTGTCCGCTTGCGCCGGCGCGGCTGTGCTTGGGGAAACTGGCTCAGCCGGTGTGATTTCCGCAACCTGGCTGAGCGGCCCGTTGCCCGGCAACGCTCCCGCTGTGATTTTCATTCGCTGGCCTCTTGATCTGATTTGCATATCACGTCGGCGCTCCTTCGGCGCACTGCGGCAGACGGGGCATATCGGCTCCGTAGCTGCCTGATTCAGTTTGCACGGACGGCGCCTCCTTTCGCTGGGGTGATTAGGTCGCGCAGCTTTTTCAGCGCGTCGCGATCCGGGAACGCCAGGTGTACATCTTCGACGAGGCGCACGCTGTCACCCGGCATGCCAAACATCGCCGCGATCGATGCGGCCTGCCCGCTGGTCAGAATCAGCAATTCAATGCGGCGGTTCACGCTCGCAGTGGGATCGTTCGCCTCCAGCGGTGCACGATCCGCCATGCCGACCACTTGCAGGATACTGTCGGCAGGCATGTGCCCGGCAAGCAGATTCGAGCGCGCCGCCATCGCCCGGTTGCTGGATAATGACCAGTTGGAAAAGGCAGCGTGATCCTGATTGGCATACTGCAGCGAATCGGTGTGCCCCACGATCAGAATCTGGTTTTCCATCTGCGCAAATAGTGGACCCATCTTGCGCAACAAATTTTTGAAGCGGTCGGTCGGTACCGCACTGCCGCGCACAAACATGCCTTGGCGGTCGGTATCATGCAACATAACCCGCAACCCGTAAGGTGTCACGATCGTTTGCAGGTTGCTGCTAAGGCCGGCATCCGCGCTCAAACTGGCCAGCAAGCGCGATAGCGCCTGCAAATCGGCTACCGATTCGTAACGCACTTTGGTGAATGGCTCACCGTTCGGATTGGCAGCGCTATTTTTCATGCGCTGGCGTCCCTCGCTCGGTTCGCCCGACCGCAGTATCGGCAACCGTTCGATCAAGCTACCGCGCGGGCCGCCGAACGTTTCCGGCATGATGCCCTGCCCCTCGTTCATGCGGCTAGCCTCGGTCGAACGCAAGATTTCCTGGATTGCTTCCTGTTGCCGCGCCGCCATTACCCACAACACGAGGAACAGGCACATCAGCGCCAGGCAAAAATCGGCGAACGCCACTTTCCACGCGCTGCCGTGCTCGTCGGCATCGTGCTTGCGGCCGCCACGCTTGATGACCGCCTGGTCGCGCTTTTCCTGTTTGTTATGCTGCCCGAGCACGCCGATCTCCTGCCCTGCGTTGTGGTGTGGCCTGAGGGTCACCGGCTCCGCCACCCGCCTCCAACGCATTGATCCAGCTTTCCAATTGGGCGAAGCTTGGTTTGATGTTGAGCTGCACCAGGCGGCGACCGGCGTCGATCGACAGCAAGGCCGGCTTGCCGGATACATGCGTCACCAGCACCACCTTGACACATTCGAGCGTCGATACTTCCTGGTTCACCAGTTGCTTCATCATGTTGCCGATCGGGTCCAGCACCCCGTAGCAAAAGAAAATCCCGATGAAGGTCCCGACCATCGCGGCCGCTACTGCCTCGGCAATTTCCGACGCGTTGGCGCCTTCGCTCACCGTGTTCATCGCCATCACGATACCTAGCACCGCCGCCAGGATGCCAAAGCCAGGCATCGCTTCGGCAATTTTATTCATCGATTTGGATGGCTGCGTCAGCTCGTCATGAATCGCTTCGAGCTCCTGCTCCAGTACGCCTTCCAGCTCATGGCTGTTGATTTTTCCCATTGCCATCAAGCGGAAATTATCGACGATGAAAGCGATCAGCTTCGGCTCTTCCAGAATCAATGGATAACGCTGAAACAACTCACTCTCGCGCGGCGCTTCAACGTGCGCATCGAGCGCTTTCAGGCCGCCGGCCGCGGTCTGCAGCAATTCATACATCAGCAATAGCAATTGGCGCTGAAATTCGGAACCCTGCTTGCGCATCGTGATGATCTTGCGCAGCTGTACCAGCATTTCGTGAAGCACATGACGAGGATTGCCAAGCACCATCGCACCCAGCCCGGCCCCGGCAATGATCAGTAATTCGATCGGCTGCCAAATTTCATGCAAGGTGCCGCCGCCCAGCGCAAAACCGCCGAATACACAGCCCAGTACAATGAATATCCCCAAAATCTGTTGCATTTTTCTCGTTCCCTTGTCGTGGTCCTTCAGACCGCCTGGAGGAAGTTTTTCATCTTCCGCAGTGCGCCCTTGTTCAGTTGGCATACGCGGGCGTCGGTCAAGTCGAGCACGGCAGCGATTTCCTTGTAGCTGAGTTCAAATTCGTAATACATCTGCACCACACGCTGTTCCCGTTCATCCAGCTGCGATAGCGCCTGCTCCAAGCTGCGGCGCAAAATCAACTGATCTTCCGGGTTGAGGGAATGCTCCAGCATTCCGCCCATTTCCTGAATCAGGTCATCAAAGCTGCCGATCAACTCGGCATTTTCGTCCAACATATGCTCCTGCCACGCTTCGGCCGTGATGCCAAGCGCCTGGATGACCTCGGCCTCGGCAGGCTCGCGTCCGAGACGCCGCCTCAATTCACGCACGCCGTCGCGCAGCCGATGGCTTTGCTGGCGCACCGTGCGTGGCCGCCAATCCTGGCGCCGCAACTCGTCAAGAATCGCACCACGTATGCGCAATACGGCATAACCGCCAAATCCATCGTCCGGCGCGCCATACCGCCGCAACGCCTCCAGCAAACCCATCAGGCCAATCTGCTCCATATCATCGCGGTCGATTGCTCCGGCCACCTGCGAATTGAGCTGTCGCACGGTACGCTTTACCAATGGCAGATAAGCCTGCAGGTCGCGCCACTCCTCCTCCGAGCTGCGCACCGTCGGAATGGCTGCGCATTCGGCGTAATCTGTCTCATATTCGGCTTGCAGCGGCATCCGGTCACTCAATGATGAGCTTGCCAATCATGACTTCCGAAAACGGCTTCTCGCGCTGGTCGCGCGCATAACTTGCACTCAGCGCACGATCGATCTCGGCGGCAAACTGGTCGACTGTCATCAACTCGGCCTTTTCCATCGGCAACGCCGACAATGCGCGTACCGCCACGCTGCGTAGCAACGGCAGGTGTTCCTTGGTCACCTTCTCCTTGCTCTCGGTGGTCTTGAAAACGAGATCAGCCGCAAGGTAATGCGCGCTCGCATCGCCTGGTTTGCGGTGCAACATCACCACCACTTTTTCCAGCGTGACGTACTTGCGGGCGTTCTTCGGATCGTCGCTTTTTTGGACGGCGCTAGCCGAAGTTGCCGGTTTGTTCTGCAAGCCCCACCAAGCGGCGGCGCCGCCAGCCGCAGCGGTAATCCCGCCCACAAGGAGAAACGCCACGATTAATCTTGTTCTCTTCATCTATCACTCATTCGCTATCGGTCAAAAGTGCAAATGCGCCGCTGCCCTGATCGGCGTCAGCCAGCGCCTGCCCCGGCTGCTGCTCGCGTGGCTCTGCCTCGTGACGTTGCCGTCCGTTGCCGTCGCCCTCGCCGTGACGCGGTTGCCCAGACACCACCACCGCGACATCGCTATACTGATGGCGCTGCGACAAATCCTGCCGCAAACTATCGCCAATCCCTTGCAACTGGCGCAGTACCTCGCTGTTGCTGGCATTCATGTGAACCTGCAACGTCCCAGCTTCATGCCGGATTGAAATTTCGATTCGCCCCAGCATCGGTGGCGACAAGCGAATCACTGCCTGTTCGCTCCCGCGCTCCACCTGCACTTGCAACTGCTCACCAAGCGCCTGCCGCAACGGCTGCTGCCATTGCGACGAGGGGCCGGTCAGGCGTACGCTCGGCAACGCGGCATCTCCGGCATTGACGATAGGTGTAGACCAGACTGGGGCCGGCGCAACAGAAACACCGCCACGCTCACGGAGTGGCTCCGGCATATCGGCAGCGATCGGAATAGAAGCTGGAGTCGGCGCGCGCCCTACCCCCGGTTGAGACGTCATCTCGGTTGTCGCCGCACGTGGCATTAGCGACAATTCAGATGCGCCCGCATTCACCGGTTGCGCACTCGGCAGCATGGCTGGCTGGATCTGGGCCGGCGCTGATGCAAGCGGCGCCTTAGTAACGCGCACCGCGTCCAGCGCGGCTGTTGCCAGCGGCGGCACGCCGCTGGCAACAGCCGCAACCGATTGCGGCGCCTGCTGCGGCAGATTCAGAAATGCCACCAGCATTGGCGCGGCCATGCCCGGCAACTCCGAATCTGCCTCAGCCGATTTGCTTGGCCGCTCTTCGGTTTCGGTTCTGGGCGCCTGATCCGCAACCGGCGCCACTAAGCCAGAGGCTTCCGGCAAATTCGCCAACTGCATCGGAGGCTGCAGCAGGAATTTCGCGAAAAGCTCAACATTTGCATCGCTTGACGCAACCATGCCCGGCATTGGTTTCAAATCGAAACTGAGGTTGGTCGCTGGCATTGATGGCGAAGCAGCGGGCAATGAAGCCGTCATCCGTTTTCTCCTGCAGAGTCGTGGTTCATCGAGTAGGCGATCCAGCCTTCCTTATGTGCCTGCATTTCGTCGAGGTGCTTGCCGAGCCGCCCAGCTTCTGCCAGACAGTTTTCATATGCCACCCGATGCGCTTGCCGGACTACGGACAGGGCGGCCTGTTCGCGCGCAGACCATCCGCGTTGCGCCTTCATGGCTGGCAACAACTGCGTCAACTCGTCATCGATAGTTGCCAGCGCGCACCAATGCTTGGCGGCGCTGGCTGCCTGCAAACGCTCGGCGAGTTGGATCAATTGATGCTCCCTAACCATTCTTTGCCTGTACTCCAAGCCAGCCTTGCCGGATTGTGTCAAGTAAACCAGCGACTTCATCGATAATCGCCGTGTCAAGACTGACGCCGGCGCTGTATAGGCGACCCGCACAATACTCATACAGGCGCCCCAGATTGTTGACGACTTCGCTTTGGCTCTCGAAGTCGAGCGAACTCGACAGACCGTTCAAGATCTCGATGCACTTGTCGAGGCTGATGGCCTTTTGCTCGAAGCGGCGCGCCTCGATGTGAGCGCGCGCGCGCGCCACCTCTTCCAGCAGGCCATCCATCAGGATCAACACCAGTTGCACCGGTGATGCGCGCGCGGTTTGCGCATCCAGATTGACGGCGTGATAACTGCTATAGGCTTCGTGGTTCAAGGTGTCTTTCCGTGATCAAAAGGTAGATTGTCATTGCGCTCAGTTCTTGCTGCTGTTGTTAAACAGCGCGTCGAACATGTTTGTAGTCTGCGACATCTGCGCCTGCAAACTCTGTAACTGCGTAAATTGGATCAGATAGCGCTTATATGCGAGGTTGAACTGATTATCCAGCGTCTCTTGCTGCTTCGAGAGCGATACCTGCAGCTTGGAGACAGCGTTATCGCGTTGCGAAATCAGGCTGTTGGTGCTGCCGGTCCACAAATTCAGGTAAGTATCGAGCTTGCCCAGCACCCCGCTCTTGGCGCCGGCAGCGGTGCTGCCGAAGACCGTTGCCAGGCCGGTTGGATTGGCGGCCAGCTTGGTCTTGAGGCGGGTACTATCGAGCGCCAATGAACCGTCCCGATTCGCGGTGACGCCGAACGCCGTCAGTGACAGACCGCCGACGTTTTCGCGAATAATGGTATTAAGTTGATTGCGCAGTGCACGCACGCCGGCGTCACTGGCGAAAATCGAGGCCGCCACGCCAGACGCTGCGTCCCCGGATTTTGTCAGACTGTTCAATACCTCATTCAGCTTGTTGTAGGCATCGACGAAACTTTGTACGTTGGACACGGTGCTGCTATCGTCGGTCGCAACCGTCAGCGTGGCCGGCGCTTCACCCGCCGCCATTGCCCGCGTAAACGTCATGCTGACGCCCTCCACCGCATGGAAGGTGTTGGAGTTTTGCTGCAGCTTGACGCCGCTGCCTTGGGCGCCGAGCCAGACTATGGCATCCTGCCCTTCGACCAGCACTTTGCCGGTGCCCAGGGCAAGGCCGGGCGCGCCGCTGGCGTCAAGCGAAATGGCCCCGGCCGCGCCGCTGTCGGTCGCTGTCAGCACCAGTTGCGATTCGCCGTTGACGGTCACTGTCGAGGCGGTTACCCCGGCATTGCTGCCAACCGCTACATTGATTGCGGCCGCAATTTCCTTGGCGCTCAGGTTGTTGTCGCCATCGGTATCGGCAGCGGTCAAGTTGACCGAAATATCGGCGCTCCCCTGAATTTTGACTACGAGCGTGCCGCCGACGGTAACAGCCGCCGGTATGCTGTAGGCAATCTGGTGCGCGCTGGCCAGCTGCTCGACAAAAAACGAGTACGTGCCCGGTACTGCAGACGCCGATGCGGTAGCTGTGCCGACGCCGCTACCGCTGAAGGTGGCCGACCGTGACAATAGACTGGTCTTGCCCGATAGCCCGGCCAGCGCCGAATCGAAGCTCGACAGCGCCGATCGCAGCTTGGTCAACGCAGCAGAGGTGTTTTGTGCATTGGTGGTTTGCGTCTTGATCAGTGCCTGGCGCGCTGCGGTAGTAGCAGTCGCGAGGTTCTGTGCGGTAGAAACCGGATCGTAGATGGTATTGCTCATGTCGGGTCCTTGGAAAAGAAACGCAGGTTTGCCTTGTAACAAGGCGACCCGATCGCAGCCGAACTGAAATCACTCATGATTTCTGCTCCCGGCACCACATCTGCATGGCCAGTTCATCCTGCTGCTTGCGCTCCTGGCGCCCGACCTCGGCTATTGCCATTTTTTGTTTTTGTGCCAACACCTGGCCCAGCACTTCTTGTTTGCACCAGGCTGTGGTCAATGCGCGCTGCGTCACCGCCATATCGGCCTCGTGCAACGCGAGATCAGTACGGTGAGCGTCGGCCATCTGCATCACCGCATGCTTGTAGTACCCGCGATTCAGCGACAACGCAGGCGGCAGGCCGCAACTGCTGCCGTCAGCGTATAGATCTTCCATCCGCTTCAGGTTGCCGAGATAACGCTCGCGGACCGCCGCCTTGCCGGCGATATCGATGCGCAGACGCTCCACTTCGCGCTCGCGCAAATCAATCAGCGTCGTCAGGCTTTGCATCATCGGCGTGCGTTTCATGCGGCCAATCCTTCCAGTTGCGACACGCATGGCGCCAGCGGCGCCGGCTCGTTGGTGCCTTGCTGCAGGAATGCCTCGATACGCGGAAACAGCTCGACCGCATGGTCGGTCACCGGGTCGCCACCGGGCACGTACGCTCCCAGCGGAATCAGGTCACGCACGCGTGCGTAGCGCGACAATACTTCCTTGCAGGCGCGGGCAGCCTGCAAATGCGGCTTGCTGACCACCTGTGCCATGCAGCGGCTGATCGAGGCGGCAATATCGATCGCCGGATAGTGGCCGCGATCGGCCAACTCGCGTGTCAGCACGATGTGGCCGTCGAGAATGGCGCGGGCGGTATCTACTACCGGATCCTGCTGGTCATCGCCTTCTGCCAACACGGTATAGATCGCGCTCATGCTCCCCATATCGTTTTCGCCGTTGCCGGCGCTCTCGACCAGTTGCGGCAGCAACGAAAAAACAGATGGCGGATACCCCTTGGTCGCGGGCGGCTCCCCCAGCGCCAGGGCGACTTCGCGGCGCGCCATCGCATAACGCGTCAGCGAATCCACCAGCAACAGCACGTCCTTGCCCTGGTCACGAAAATGCGCGGCGATCGAATGGCACAGCTCGGTCGCCATCAGTCGCATCAGCGGGGATTCATCGGCCGGTGCAATCACCACTACTGCCTTGCGCAAACCTTCCTTGCCCAACGACAGTTCGACGAACTCGCGTACTTCACGGCCGCGTTCGCCAATCAGGCCGACTACCACCACGTCAACCACGGTCTGGCGGGTTATCAGGCCCAGCAGCACGCTTTTCCCAACGCCGCTGCCGGCCATCAAGCCGATCCGCTGCCCTTTGCCCAGTGTCAACAAGCTATTGATTGCGCGTACGCCGACATCCAGCGGTTCGCTGACGCGCTTCTTTTTCAGCGGATTCACCTTGGGCGGCTGCATTTCGAGCGGATGTTCGCCCGCCAGCCGCCCCAGTTCGTCGATCGGCTCGCCCAAGCCGTTGACCATGCGCCCCAGCCACGACGGCCCGATTGACAGAGTCACCCTGTCGGCGGATGGCAACACGCGGGCGCCGGTAGTGAGACCGCTGGCTTTCTTGAACGGCATCAGGAACGACGTTTTGTCGCGGAAGCCAACTACCTGCGCATCGAGCCAATCGCCCGACACTGTTTCGATGCGACAGCGCTGCCCGGTATACAGGGGGCAGCCGACGCTCTCCAGCAACAACCCGGAAGCGCCGACTAAACGGCCTGTCGGTGTTGCCACCGGCACCTGCCCCAACTCCAGCTTGCGTAGCGCGTCGGCGATCATGCGCTCATCTCGGTTAGGGTTAGGTCCACGTCGGCACTTTCCTGCAGTTGCGCACTAACCTGCTCCATATAGGCTGCCAAGCGCTGCTTGCAACCAGCATCGGCTTCATGGTCGCCGGCCTTGACGCGGCATTCGCCCGGCTCCAGCCGCGGGTCGCCGATCAGCGTCCATTGCGCCGCGCGTTGCGGGTCGAGTTCGCGGATGCGTTGCAGCTCTTCCGGATTGAGGAACACTTCAATCGTATCGCGCGTCGGCGGCATCGACGCCAGCGTTTCATCCACCAGCGCCATCAGCTGGACCGGCTGCAACGCCAATTCGGCGCGGATCACCTGGCGCGCCACACGCGCCACCAATTCCACCACTTCCTTGCGTTGTGCAGCCTGGTAGGAAGCCTGAATCTGCTGCAGGCTCTCCATCATCGCGTCGAGTGGCCCCGCCAGCGCTTCAAAGCGCACCATTACTTCGCGATGCGCGGCATCGTACCCCTGTTGCAGACCTTCGCGATGACCGCGCTCGAAGCCGTCATGCCGGCCGCTAGCGAGGCCGCTCTCATAACCTTCGCTGCGACCCTGCTCGAATCCCTGCGCCAACGATGCCTGCCATTGGCTGCCGTCGCCACCCGTACGCGTGTTCGCCGGCGCAAGATGCGCCAGCGGCGGAAAGCGGTAGGGACGCCAGGCCTTCATTCCACCACCGCCTCGGCAAACAACTGCACTTCGATTTCGCCGTTATCGGCGAGCGCCTTGATGCGCGTCATGATGTCCTGGCGGGTCTGCTCAATGCGGCTCAATGGCACCGGACCGGAACGCCGCATCAGGTCTTCGAAGGCTTGCGCCTGACGGCGCGGCATCGTCTGCAGGATCGCAGCACGCACCGCCGGTTCGGCGCCTTTGAGCGCGACTGCCCACTGCTCCAACGGAATTTCTTCAATAACACGCAGCAGCGTGGCTTCGGTTTGGCGCGCCAGAATCAGGAAGTCGTACATGCTGAATTCGATTTCGGACACCACCTGCGGATCGTGGGCACGCAGCAGTTCAACCAGTTGGCGACGGTCGCCCGGCAAACGATTGAGAATTTCGGCCGCCTGCCGCACCCCTTCAACGCTGGTGCTCTGCATGTCGAGACTGCCAAGGCAGCGACCCACCAACTCATCCAGTTCCAGCAATAAGTCGCGATCGATTTCATCCAGTCGAGCCACGTTCAGCAGCACCAGATCGCGGCCCTCGAGCGGCAACGCATCGATCACCGCTCCGGCCAGTGCTGGCGGCAGAAAAGCCAGGAATACCGCCTGCATCCGCACATGTTCGTTGCCGATGTATTCCGCCAGCCATTTCGGCGAAGCCCACTGCAGGCGCGCCATCTTCGGCCGGATAGCGTCGCCGTAAATGCTGTTGAGCACGCTGTTGGCGATGTCGCCGCCGAGCGCCAGATCGAGCGAACGTTTCAGGTATGAGCGTGAAGCGCCATGCACACCACTCTGCTGCCGGTAGTCGTCGAAGAATTTTTGCATTGCGGCCTTGACCACGCCAACCTTGATGCCGCTCATACGCGACATTACCTGCGTCACTTCCAGCAACTCTTCCCGCGACAGGCAGCGCAACACGGCAGCAGCCGGCTCCTCACCCATGCTCAGCAAGACGATCGCAGCCTGTTCCAGAGGGCTCGGCGTAGTTGATGTATTGGACAATTCCATCTCGTTCCGATTAGGCTGGTCGGCCATTTTTCTGAACCCATTGTTTAACCACTTCAGCTACCCGCTCCGGTTCCTTGCTCGCCAGAACCTTCAAGTGGTCCACCATCACGTCTACCGGCGAACCCGGTGGTGGCAGGTCGTAGTTATCCAGCAACGGCACGACCGGCATTGGACCGCTTGATGCGTCTACGCCCAGCGCAGCCAAAGCCGGAGCCACAATTTCGTTGAGTTCGGCTGGCGCCGCCGCCAGCATAGGGGCGGTTTCGGCCGGCGCCGGCCGAAACGCCAGCCGTTTCAACACGGCCTTCAATAATGGCCGCACGATCAGCAGGAAGGCCAGCAAGAAACCAAGGCCGGAGGCTACCGAGGTGCCAATATCGATCTGGTTGTCGCGCTCCTCCCACCACTGGAGCGGTTGCGCGCGCGGCGGAAACGCCAGCGCTGACACTACCAAGCTGTCGCCGCGAGCCGCATCCATGCCAAGGCCGCTACGCAATATGCCTTCGATATTCACGATTTCGGCCTTGCTCCAGCCGGTTTTTGGATTCGGTGCCGCAGCGCTGTTGAGGATCACGGCCACGCTCAGTTTATTCAGGCGGCCCTGGCTACGCTTGATCTGCGTGATGCTGCGGTCGTAGGCGTACTGGCGCGAGGTTGCATTCTTGCGTGCAGTATTGACATCTTCGGCCGGCTTGTCGGCGGATGCCGCCGGCACATCGACCGGACGATTGCTGAGAGAGCCCGGCACGCCAAGCGCCAACCGGTTGCGGTCCTGTTCTTCGCGTATTGCCTCGCTGGTGACCTTTGGCATATCGCCATAGTGTTCGCGAGTCTCTTCCACCCGGTCATTATCCACCTCCGCAGTGATGCTGACTTTGTAGTTGTTGTCTCCCAATACCGGCGTCAGCAGGTCATGCACATTCCGGCGCGCCTCCTCCTGGAAACGGTTGGCACCTTCACTACTGCGAATAGCGTCAAAGCCATTGCTCAGGTCAATTCGCGCCGATAGCAGGTTTCCGGCCTGATCTACCAGGCTGACCCGTTGCGGACTGAGGCTGGCGACGCTGCCAGCCACTAGATTGATGATCGAGGCGACTTGCTCCGGCCCGAGGCTGCGGCCCGGTTTCATCGTCAAGGCGACCGAAGCCGAACTCTTTTCGCCATCACTGACCACAAATGAACTCGACTTTGCGATCGACAGGTGCACCCGCGCCGAAGCAATTGCATCCACGGTCGCAATGCTACGCGCCAGTTCCCCTTCCAGGCCGCGGCGAAAGCGCACGTCTTGCACGAACTGGCTCACGCCCAGCGGATCATTACGATCCATCAGCTCCAGTCCGGCCGGCAGGCGGGCGGTCACGCCCTTTGCCGCCAGCAGCATGCGCACTTTGCCCAGCATCGCTTCCGGCACCAATACCTGGCCGCTTTCCGGATGCAGCCGGTAAGGCACCTTCTCAGCGTCCAACGTCGCCATCATGTCGGCAGCCGGCACGTTCTCGCGCGCGCCAAAGACGGCCTTATAGGTCGACTGGTCGCGCCAGAAATACATCATCACCAATACTGTGATGCCGACCGCCAGCAGCACCAGCGGCAGCAAATTTTTTAGCAGTGAAGGCGGCAGAGCCGGCATTGCGCTCGTACGCATCCGTGCCAAGCCTGATTTGAGGGTCGTAAACACAGGGCAGATTCCAAACGTTAAAGAGGGAGCTTAATCAGGTCTTCAACGGCGCCCATAACCTTGTTGCGCACTTGCAACAGCATTGAAAATGACAAACTTGCCTCTTGGCTGGCCAGCATCGCGCCTACCAGATCATCGCTACGTCCGCTGTCTACTTCGGCCATGCGATCGGCAGCCATACGGTCCTTGTCATCCACCGCATGTAATGCATCACGCATGCTGTTGGCAAAAGACAATGCCGGTTGCGCCGTAGCCAAAGGGGGCTGCACCGGCGCCATGGCATCCGCCGCCAAGCTGCGCGCATCCACCTTCAACATGGCTAGGTCGGCATTTATCAGGCTCGCTAATTCGTATCCCATTCCGGTTTCCCTTCCGTCTCTGCATTGGATGATTTTTCCAAAACACTATATTTCCGCCCTGTTTTTGTGCTGCGCTGCAGTACAAATTACGTCTGTAAGCTACCGCTCATTTGCGCTGCGAGAAACGCCGGCAGCGGAATCCCGACTCGCTCATAGCTATAGGTGGTCGTTCACCCCCCCAAAATCTGCCTTCTCCCTCTCTTGCTGGAGAATTTCATTTAATTGACACAAATTCGCAATCAAATGTTTCGCTGAAGAAATCTTACCATAACGAAATTGTTAACTTATAGTATTATTTGTATGCAGAAGTTTTTCTGTGGAAATAAAATATATGGGCGCGAGGCGCGTGTTTCGTGGTGCGCCGCGAAGAGTCGGTACCGCCATCAACCATAAATTTGTCAAAAGCCTTACCACTAAGCCCATCAGGAAGTCCTTGCCATGACGACCAATTTACTCCCTGATCAGGCGCCTCCCCTCCATGCGCTTGATCCCTGCTTGCTGGGACGCCCGGTCCATCTGCTGGGCAACTTCGCTACCCGTTTTCGCGAAGATCTTGCACTTGCGTTGCGCAGCAATCAGAACCGCCGTTATTGGTCCGCGTTTGAAGTTACCGACGTCGGCCTGGACCGTCGCGAATGCCATGAAGGTAGCGAACGCTGGATTGGCTACACCAGCAACGGCAGGCAACTTGGATTTGCCATTGAACGGCACATGTTGCTGAAAATTCTCGATCAGCGCTATGGCCGCCGCGACGAGCAGGCGCAAGCCACCGTTCCGGCTCGGGTCACTGCTACCGAGGAGCGGCTCGCAGTCAGACTGGGCCAGCAACTTGTGCAGGCGCTGATCGCGCGACTGGAAGCGGATGCTCAGACGGTTACCTCTGCCCCGACGCAACATCCATGGACAAGCACACCGATGACAACGCCGCCAAAAGGCCGCTGGACCCTTCGTATTGTGCTAACTGAAGTGCGCAGCGAAGAACAAGGCGTGCTGTGGCTAACGCTGGATGACACCTGGTTTGCCGAATTACTCAAGGGCTTGGCGCCGGTTGGCAGAAAAATTGCAGCGACTCCGTCGCAGCCGCTGGCGGAGCGCCTTCAGGTATCGGTTTGCGGTCGGCTGACGAGCAAGGAAATTCCGCTTGAGGCCCTGCTCGAATTGCGGGTCGGGGATGTCGTTCCGATCCGTATTGGCCGCACCGATGTGCTGCTGGACGATGCACCCCTGTTTACAGCCACGCTTGCCGAACACAACGGAAAATTATGCTTGACCTCATTTAAAGATACCCAATGAAATCATGAATGCAATCGAAAATACCAAGGTTGAAAACTTGCTGGAAGATATTTCTGACGAGTTGCTTGAACAGGACATGCCGCCTGAGGAAAATGGGCCGCTGGCGCAACCGGCGCGCCGCAATCTACCCGAAATGATGCGCAAGATCCAAGTTACCCTGACGCTGGAAGTCGGGTCGGCGCGCATGTCGTTGCAGGATTTAATGAACATCGGTGCCGACAGCGTGGTCGAATTGGACCGTCTCGCCGGCGAACCGCTGACCATAAAGGTCAACGGAACACCGATCGGCCGTGCCGAAGTGGTCGTTGCAGGTGAAAACTACGGCATCAAGGTGATCGATCTGGAGGGACTCAACCTCGATCTCGTGGCGCCATGACGTGGTGGCGGCGCCATCGACTGGCACTGGTTTTCTTCGGGGCGTCACTGTTGCTGGCATCGCAAATGAGCTGGGCCGGCACCATCGAATTGCTGGGATCTTCCGTCAATGGCGCGAAGACCGAATTCACGGTAAAGACGCAGATCCTGATCATCATGTCGTTGCTCGGGTTGCTGCCCGTGATGATGATGATGATGACCAGCTTCACGCGCTTCGTGATCGTGCTGTCGCTACTGCGCCAGGCGCTCGGCTTGCAGCAAGGCTTGCCGAATCGCATCATCACCGGCATTGCGCTGATCCTGACTCTGCTGGTGATGCGTCCGATCGGCGAACAAATCTGGACCCAGGCATTCCTGCCTTACGACCAGGACAAGATCAGCCTCGAACATGCGCTGAAAATTGCCGAAGCGCCGGTCGCGCGCTTCATGCTGGCACAGACTAGCAAAGCGTCTTTGGCGCAGATTTCCCACCTGGCGGGTGAAACCAATATCGCCGTACCGCAGGATCACGCATTCACGGTCAAGCTGGCGGCATTCGTGCTGAGCGAACTGAAGACCGCGTTCCAGATCGGCTGCATGCTGTTCATCCCATTCCTGATCATTGACCTGGTGGTATCGTCGGTCTTGATGGCAATGGGTATGATGATGCTATCGCCGCTGGTGATCTCACTGCCGTTGAAACTGCTGCTGTTCGTACTGGTCGATGGCTGGACACTAACCGTCAATACGCTCGTGACGAGCATTCAGGCCGTCTGATGCTCACCCCCGAAATCGCGGTCGACCTGGTCGGCGAAACCTTGCGTATCGTCATGCTGCTGGTGATCTTGCTGATCGTGCCGGGGCTGGTCATGGGCCTGCTGGTGGCATTATTCCAGGCCGCCACCCAGATCAATGAGCAAACCCTCAGCTTCCTGCCCCGCTTGCTGGTGACGCTGCTGGCGATCACCTTGATGGGGCGCTGGATCATCTCTTATCTGATGGATTTCTGCGTCTCCATCTTCCAGCGCGCGGCCACGCTGGTCGGATAAATCCGCAACGCTGCCATGGAACCTGTCTTTAGCCAGTTACTGCCGTTGCTCAGCGCGCTTTGGTGGCCGTTCTGCCGCATCTTGGCGATGCTGAGCGCGGCACCGATTCTTGGCGACGGCCCGCTTCCGATGCAGATACGCATCATGCTGTCGCTGGTGCTGGCGGTGGTGATGCTGCCGCTCACGCTGGCAGGCGGCGGGGTCGCGATCGATCCGATCTCGATGCAGGGCGTAGTCACCACCATCGAACAGGCCATCATCGGCGGCGTGCTGGGCCTCGCGTTTCATTTCACGATGTCGGTAATCACGATGCTGGGCTACCTGATTTCGTCGCAGATGAGCCTGGCGATGGCGCTCATGAACGATCCGGTGAATGGCACCTCTTCCGACGTTGCCTCGACCCTGATGACAGTGCTGTGCATTATCGTGTTCTTTGCGATTGACGGGCACCTGATCCTGGTCGGCGTGATCGGCGCCAGCCTGAAGGCATGGCCGATCGGCACCGGGTTCGGGTGGTTGGCGTTGCAAACACTGGCTTTCAATTTTGCTTGGGTGTTCGCGGCGGCGATGCTGCTTGCGGTGCCGATCGTGTTTTCGACGATGGTGGTGCAGCTAGGCTTCGGTCTCTTCAATCGGGTGGCGCCCTCCTTGAACCTGTTTTCCCTCGGCTTCGCGGTTTTCACGATGTTCGGCCTGTTCATGCTGATGCAAATGATCCGCTTTGTGCCGGAACACTACATTCGCATGACCTGGCGCATGCTGGACATGTTGCAACAGCAGATGGGAGCGCCCCGTGGCTGAAGCAAGCACTGGCGACAAAACCGAAAAAGCCTCGCAGAAAAAGCTGAAGAAAGCGCGCGAGAAGGGTCAGGTGACGCGCTCGCGCGATCTCTCGACCGCGATCGGCATCCTGGTCTGCTTGAGGCTGTTCGTATTCATGGTGCCCAGCTACCTGGAAGAGTTCCGCGGCCTGTTTGGCCATAGCTTTCTGCCGCTACAAAGCGAAGGCGCGATCGATAACGCGCTGTCGGTCGCCTTCATGAGTGCGCTGTTGTTACTGATCAAAATGATCTTGCCGCTGTTCGTAGTGCCGCTTTGCATCATGCTCGGCTCGCTAGTGCCGGGCGGCTGGGTCATGAGCGGCAGCAACCTGATGCCGAAGCTGGAACGGCTCAGCCCGGCCAAGAACCTGGGCCGGCTGGTATCACCTAAACATGGCTTCGAAATGCTCACCGCGATCGCCAAGGCGACCACGCTGGCGTTGGTGCTGCTGCATGTCAGCCGTGACAGCGCCAACGCTTTTATCGGCCTGCAAAACCTGTCGCTGGATCAGGCGCTGCTCAACGGCGCGGCGATGATGCTGGACGGTTTGATGGCGCTCTGCACGGTATTTATCCTGTTTGCGCTGATCGATGTGCCGGCGCAAGCGTTTTTTTTCCTGCGCAGCCAGCGCATGAGCAAGCGCGATGTCAAGGACGAGCACAAGGACAACGAAGGCCGGCCCGAACTCAAGCAGCGTATCCGCCAGTTGCAACATCAGATCGCCCGCCGCAGTGTGCGCAAGATGGTGCCGACCGCCGATGTCGTGATCGTCAACCCGGAGCATTACGCAGTCGCGCTTAAATATGACGAGGCGCGCGCCGAAGCGCCCTACGTGGTGGCCAAAGGAGTCGACGAAATGGCACTCTACATCCGGCGCTTGGCCACCGAGCACAATATTGAAGTGCTGCAGGTGGCGCCGCTGGCGCGCGCAATTTACAACACCAGCCAGGTGCAGCAGCAGATTCCGGCGCCGCTCTACAAGGCGGTCTCGCAAGTGCTGAATTATGTGTTGCAGCTACAGGCCTTCCGTACCGGCCGGCGCGCTGCACAGCCGATTTTTCCCAGTGAAATTGCCGTCCCATCTCATTTGAGCGAGGTTGCTCCTTCATGAATTTCCTGAACCGCATGCTGGTTGAAATGCGCCGCCATAAATTCATCACGCCGCTGTTCCTGCTGGTGATCCTGGCGATGATCATTCTGCCGTTGCCGCCAGTGCTGCTGGATGTGCTGTTTACTTTCAACATCGTATTGGCGCTGATCGTGATCCTGGTCAGCGTCTCGGCCAAGCGACCGCTCGACTTCTCGGTGTTTCCGACCGTGATCCTTGCTACCACGATGCTGCGGCTGACGCTAAACGTCGCCTCGACTCGGATAGTCCTGCTGCACGGGCACGAAGGCACACACGCGGCCGGCCAGGTAATCGAAGCGTTCGGAAACGTCGTCATCGGCAGCAATTTCGTGGTCGGTCTGGTGGTGTTCGTGATCCTGATGATCATCAATTTCATCGTCGTGACCAAGGGCGCCGAGCGGATTTCTGAAGTGTCGGCGCGTTTCACGCTGGACGCGCTGCCCGGCAAGCAGATGGCGATCGATGCCGACCTCAATGCCGGCCTCATCAACCAGGAAAAAGCGCAGGCGCGACGCCATGATGTTGCCGCCGAGGCCGATTTCTACGGTGCGATGGATGGCGCTTCCAAGTTCGTGCGGGGCGACGCCATCGCCAGCATCCTGATCCTGCTGATCAATATCATCGGCGGCGTCGCGATCGGCGCGCTGATGTACGACCTGTCCTTTGCCGATGCCTTCCGCCAATACGCGTTGCTGACTATCGGCGATGGCTTGGTGGCACAGATTCCGGCGCTGTTGCTGTCGGCCGCTGCGGCGATCTTGGTGACCCGCATCAGCGATTCAGGCGATTTCGAGCAGCAAGTCAGCGACCAGATGCTGGCCTCGCCCTCGGTCATCTACAGCGCAGCCGGCATGATGGTGGCGCTGGCGCTGATCCCGGGCATGCCATGGCTATTGTTCCTGGCGTTTGCGGCGGTACTGGGCTTCGTCGCCTGGAGACTTAGCCAGCTCAGGGCACGGCCGGCGGCAGCCGGCGTGGCCGCAGTCGAAGCGGCACTACTGGAAGAGCGCAATGCCGACCTGGACTGGCACAACCTGCCGGTGACCGAACCGCTATCGGTAGCGGTCGGCTACAAACTGGTCGGATTGATCGACAACGCCCACGGCGCACCGTTGACGCGCCGCATCAAGGGCGTACGGCAAAGCTTAAGTGAAGCGCTAGGCCTGCTGCTGCCGCCGATCGGTGTGCGCGACAACCTGAGTTTGAAACCATCCCAATATACGGTGTTGTTAAGCGGTACAGTGGTGGCACAGGCTGAGATTTTTTCCGACTGTCTGATGGCGATCGCGTCGCCCACCGTGTATGGCCAGTTAGACGGAATCCCCGGGGTGGAGCCGGCCTATGGCATGCCGGTCACCTGGATCAAGCCAGACGACAAGGCGCATGCGCTGGGGATGGGCTACCAGGTGGTAGAGCCGGCCAGCGCGATTACCACCCATGTCTCGAAGCTGATTCGCGACTACCTGCCGGAGTTGCTGCGTCACGAAGACATGCCGGCGCTCCTGGAGCGCTTGGGCGCACTGGCGCCAAAACTGGCAGCGGCTCTCGATAAGGCACTCACGCATACGCAATTGCTGCGTGTATTTCGGGTGCTGCTGGCGGAGAACGTATCGCTGAAAGACATCGTGCCGATCGCCACCACCTTGGTCGACAGCGCCGAAACCACCAAGGACCCGATCCTATTGGCAGCCGAAGTGCGCTGCACGCTGCGCCGTCAGATCGTCTCCGGCCTGTTTGGACAAAAGCCGGAGATGAAGGCCTTCAACCTCGGTGGCGAACTGGAAAACATGCTACTCGGCTCGCTCAACCAGGCGCGCCAGGCCGGCAAGGTCGCGCTCGACAACTATCCGATCGATCCCAACCTGCTCTCCCAGTTGCAAGTCAACATGCCGGTAGCGCGCGAACAGATGAAGCAGTTGGCGACGCCGCCGTTACTGCTGGTGATGCCGCAGATTCGGCCGCTGCTGGCGCGCTACGCGCGGCTGTTTGCGCCCGGCCTGCACGTCTTATCGTATAACGAGATCCCGGAGCAGCGCGAGGTCAGTATCATCGGCACGGTCGGCTAAGGCTGGTCGCAACGGGTTTGACAGCAGCAGCGCCAATTCGGCGGCGGCACGAAACAACGCCGGAGAGAACACCAGTTCCGACGACGCGTTGGCGGCCAGAGCCAGATCGATCGCGCTACCGGATGCCGGCAATACACGCCCCAGCCGGCAGCGCACCACCCGCAATTCCGCGCGCGCCACCGCCGCCACAATCTGGCGCAACGCGCGCCGCAAAAAAGTCAATGCAACGTCCTGCTCGGCTGCGAGGTCGAGCCAGATGCCACCCGCTGCCAGCCGCAACTGCAGTTTGATCGTGCCAAGCCCGGGCAGCGTCAACTGTAGCCGTAGCGTGATGTTGGCGCGCCGCCGCCGCGGCCTGGCGTCCTCCTCGCTTGCCAGCAGGCTTAGCAGCACCTGGCGCCCGGTCCAGACGTAGGCGGAAAACATCCACGATGCCATTTCCACGCCGGGCAGCATGCGCGGCATTTCGCGCAGCAGCGTCGCGCCGGCATCGGAACCGAACAGGCTACCCGGAACGTGCTGGCCGCTGGCCTGCGCCCGCAGCAGCAGTTGTTGTTCCAACTGAGCGAGCACCATCGCGCGCCAAGATAGGGCCAACGTTCCGGCATCCTGGGTCGGGATTGCCACCTGTTGCCGCAGCGTGGCTTGATCCAGCCGCATCGCCGCCGGCTCCGCGTCGGGCGACGATGGCGCCGGCGTGCCGGCGGCTATCGTCTTCAGCAGCGCCAGTTCCAGCTTGGGTGATGCGCTCAGTACCCGCAACAGCAAGACGTCGCCCTGCCGCAAGCTACCCTCCAGGCTTAGCAGCCGCAACAGGCGGCCATCGGCCAGCCGCGCGAGCACGCCGTCGGCGCCGGCCGCGGCAACGGTCAGTTCCAGCAACTGGCCCATGCTCAACCGCTGTCGCGGGCCATCCTGCTCATTGTGCGGCAGCAGTTGCGCTGCCACCACGCCCCCCCTCCTTTCCACCAACATGCCGGCTCCGCTATTTTCCGTGGATAAAAAAAAGCCAACCGCGCCGGCGGTTGGCTTGACCTACCTCACGCCGCCGCCTCACGGCGGCAGCGCAGAGGGCCGCTGGCTTATTGCAGCAGCGACAGTACCATCGACGACATGCCGTTGCTTTGCTTGAGCATCGCGGTGCCGGCTTGCATCAACATTTGCTGAGTGGTCATGTTGGAGGTTTCGGCGGCGTAGTCGACGTCCATGATGCGGCCCATCGCGGCTTGCGTGTTGGTGCTGATGTTGGCGAGGTTGTTGAACACGTGGTCCAGGCGGTTGGAGCTGGCGCCCAGCTCCGCGCGCACGGTGCCGACCGCGTCCAGCGCGGTGTTCAACAGGTCGATCTTGGCATTGGCGGCAGTACCGGTGGTGCCAGCGATGTCGGTGCCAGTGTTGGCGGTTGTCGCAGTAGCATAGCGCTGACTGGCGGCGTTGATAGCGGTATTAAGGGTCCCGAGCGTGGTATCGAATTTGACCGTCATCGTTTCAGCGGCAACCGCGCCAATCTGGAAGGTAACCGAACCGCCCAACGTACCAGCAGTAGCGGCGGCTATGTTAACGTTGCCGGTGTCGGCGCCGGTCAACAGCTTCTGGCCGTTGAACGAGGTGTTGGTCATGATGTTTCTCAGCTCCAGGCCGAGCGCATCGTATTCGGCCTGCATCGCGGTGCGGTCGGTGGTGGTGGAGGAGCCGTCGGCCGACTGCGTCGCCAGATCTTTCATGCGAATCAGGACGGCGGAGACTTCGTTGAACGCGCCTTCGGCGGTTTGCATCATCGAGATCGCGTTTTGGGTGTTGCGCATCGCCACGGCCATGCCGCTGGTTTGCGCTTTCATTCGGGTAGCGATTTGCAGGCCGGCGGCGTCATCCATCGCCGAATTGATGCGGAAACCGGTACCGAGGCGCGTCTGCGTGGTGGACAGGCTGCGCTGGGTGCCGCTCAAGGCATTTTGTGCGCTCAGCGAGGCGGCGTTGGTGTGTAGGCTTAACATAGTATTACTCCCGATAGGTTTGGGTCAGTGACGGAGCACCACACATGGCATGCTCTCCCTGGTATAAGACGACCAGTTGCCGAGGAGAATTAAATTGGCGGGGAAGTTTTTTTACCGGCCGCTGTCAAGCGCGAAGGAGTGAAAGCATCCGATCGTCAAAATACCCAGCGTGGTTTGAAAATGGCTGTCCGTTGGGCCATTCATGGGGGCTGTTAATGGGGGGGTAGGTCGGGACAAGAGCAACGTGATATTTGCCGCCCCATCTCGTATAAATCAGGCTCTGATACTCTTTTATCGTGAATCCCTTCTCTTGGCAGAGATCAGGATTCATGCACAGGCGACGCTGACTAGGGCGCCAATTGCATGAACAAGGCACTGCCCATCACAAAGGCAACTCCGACGCGGTCGAAATTCTGCTGTAAATATTCATCGCCGGCGCGCTGCGGCCCATCTCCATAAGGCCAGACATAGTCATCGACTACAATCCAGCCGCCAGGAACCACCAACTCGCTCCAAGCCGCCAGATCAGCCTGCGCCGCCGCATAGCTATGATTGCCGTCGATATGCAGGATGGCAATGCGGCCGCAATAGCTGGTACTGCCGAAAGCGGCGGTAGTGGCGCTGCGATGGGTACGGTAGTGCTGCGCGCCCTGCACCGAGGGCATGCGCAAATAGTTGATTTGCGGCAGCCCCGGAGCATCGGCATGGTTAGCGCTGTATGGCAGCAAGTTCATTTCGAACACGGCCAACGCTTCTTCCGCATCCGCCTGAGCCGAGACAGTGTTGACTAGGGGTGTTGCATCCGGCTGCACCAGATGGTCGTTCGACCAGGGATCGACGCACAGCAGATTGCCGATATCGTAGCAGCGCGCCAGCCGAGCCAGAATGAAGGCCGACTTACCCCACCAGCTACCGATTTCGACAATGTCGCCGGCCGGGCTACGCCGGGCAATTTCATACAGGACGCAGAATTTCTCGTGGTCGCACATGCCCGGGATGATTTCTGCATGTCGGAACAAGACGCTCAATTCGATCTCGGGCATCGACGGCTTTGCCGCCCCACAGTCGGCGAGCGCCAGCGGCGAATCCAACAAGGCGCGGGCGTGCCCGCGAGCCGCGCGGTAGCCGCGCAATTCGGCATCCAGGGGAGCGTCGTTAACCAGCGTGACATCCAGCCCCATTTCCGCCAACGCGCGCTTCAGGCAATTCCACACCACGAAATTTGGCGAATAGATGCTACCGATATTCAATTCCAGAATTGCCTGCCTGAGCGCCGCGTCGAACGCCGGATCGGTAATGAAGGGCAAATAGGTCCATGCCGGATAGTTCTCACGCGACACATCCAGGATGAGCGAAGATGCACCGATCACATTACGCCCTTCGCTCAACGCCGTTTGCAGGTATTCGAGTGAGCGCGACATGCCGCCAGGAAAAATCAATGTCGCTTTTCGACTTCCGTCGCTTCCAGAATGATCCAAAACAACTCCCCTGCTTGCTCCGCTTTCTCTTCGAAAGGGCGCTTTGTTGTAACTCATCACGACAAATGGAATTTCTATCTGTTGGTGCCCTGCTCGCACATCAAAAAAATGCTCGAACACAGATCCGGGTACTGCTGCCCGAGTTGGTAGCATCCCTCCAGATATTCCGCGGAGATGATGTCCGTCTTAAGTAGCTTGTCCCACTGAAAATTCGCCAATGCCTTGAAAAATATTCCAGATCGATGTACGACTCTCAGGCCTGACGCCACCGCGTCCCGCTCCAAGGTATCCAGCGAGTAAGTGCAGCGGTGTCCATGCTCTGCCTCGGCTGGCGTGACTGCCGCGTTGTGAGTGATCAAGCCCATCTTGACGGCGATCTGCCGGGACGGTGCATTGGCATTCGGGCATACAAGAAATAGACGCCCACCAGGTGCGAGCCACTCATTGTTGATACGCTTCAGCACCAACACGGGATCGTCGAGATGCTCCAGCACATGGGTGAGGACGATGTTGTCGTAGCGCTTGGGCAAGGAGGCGCTTTCGAAGAGCCCATGGACGAACTTCACTTTCCCGCCAAAATTATTGCGGGCTTCCTCAATGGCGACTTCCGATGCTTCGACGCAAGTGACGTCATCGAAATACGGCAATAATCTGCTGGTGAAGTTTCCTTTGTAGCTACCAAGTTCCAGCAGGCTTCCCTTGTTGAAGAAGGACTCGAACGATTTAATCATATAGGGATGCAACACGTCGAAATCGAAAGAATAGGCGTATTTTTCGTTTTCGCGATTATTCGAATCATTCAACTCCTCGTTATAGTTTCTTCTTGGGGTCATTCCTTTATCCTCGCTGTCATATGTGTTAATCCGCGCACTATTCATCCAACACTGCAAGCCCAAAACCGAAGCGGCCAAATTCATTACCGTTGTAGAGCATGTATATTTTTCCATCCAACTCGAAGGTATGCGGATAGCATTGCATCTGCGCATCCCATCCTTCATCCTCGATATCTATCCCAGCCTGATTGTCGTCCCGCTCCCAATGAACCAGGTCATTGGAATAAGCATAGCCAAGCCTGTAGGCGTTACTGCTCTGTTGCCGGAAACCATGCGGTTGCCGATAGCAAAAATACATGTGATATACGCCGTCTCGATGAAAGACCGTCGGCAGCGCTTGGCATTCGTCGGCGTTCAGCCGATCGGCAATGATTTTCCGCCCATCCCTGTGCCAATTTATGCCGTCGTCGGATGTGGCATGGGCAATCTTGTATACGCGATCCGGTTGATCGGATTCAGCGCCTTTTTTCCATTTCGTGCCGTAGATGTACCACATGTGATACAGCCCATCATGCAAGACCACAAATGCATCCCCAATCAGAAAGGGCTCATTCAGTGAGGCCGCCACAACTGGACCTTTGCCATGTTTTTCAAAGGTCAAACCATCATCGTGACTGATCGCCAAACCGATGGCAGCATCCGCGGAAACGGATACTTTGCGATTCCAGCCGGTGGTGTATGCCAGGACCCTGTCGCCGTCCCTCATCACATTGACCGGGAATATTCCGTGTTCGTCAAAGCATCCCAATTCACCCAATGCTATGACGGTACGATCCGAGACACCGATGATGCTCCGCAGGTCTTTATTGAAATCGACAAAGGCAACATGGCTAAGATATTTTCCGACGCTGTCTCGTTCCCGAGTGGAAAAATAAACCCTCACGCGATCTTTCAAGACCAAGGCCTGTGGCGATTGAGCGAATTCGCGGCAATTGTTCGGCAGCGAATGCTCAGTCGGATCAAATATTTTTCCTTTCTTGATCCATTTCATTGGGCGCCCCATACGCTTGCATCTTTCAGGCGCGCCAGACCAATACCGGTGCGTCCCATTTCATTGCCCTGATAAAGCATGTAGGTCTCTCCATCGAGCATGAATACATGCGGATAATTCACCATTTCCGAATCCCAGCCATTTTCGGAGACGCACATTCCGGCCATCTCGTCACATCGCGTCCAATTGATCATGTCCTCAGACGAGGCATAGCCGATCCGGTAACCGCCCTCCTTATTCTTGTAGTTATGAATATCTCTGTATGAAAAAAACATATGATATTTTTCATTGTGAAAAATCACATCCGGACACGCTTGACACTCATGCTCACCCAACTTGTCTTCGATCAAATCCTTGCCGAATTTGGACCAACGGATGCCGTCTTCGGACGATGCCATGCGAATCTTATAAACAGGCTCAGGTTTGCCGGCAGATCGCAGCCATTCTTTGCCGGAGACATACCATAAATGCCACTTGCCGGCGAATTTCCTGACGCGCGGACTCCCCAGCAGAAACGGTTCATCTGGAGTATAGGAAAGCACCGGCCCGTCTCCCAACCTGGTGAACGAATCGCCGTTGTCATGACTCACCGCCATTCCGATGGCGCCATTGAACGGTACCGACTCGCATCTGGTCCAACCGGCGTAATACACCCTCACTTGATCTCGCACTTGATCGTAAATCGCAGAAATTGGGTTTGTGCCGAATTCATCAAACATCCCTAATGCTCCCAAATCCAGGATCGGCTCTTTACAGATGTTCACAATGCGAAGAAGATTGTTTCGATCCAGGTCAATGTAGGATAGGAAGCTGAGATATTGACCATCCGGGCTGGGCGATGGCCTGGAACAAAAATATACTCTTATGTACTTTTCATAGATCAACACTGATGGGGATTGCGCGAATTCCCGCATCCAACTTACGTTTTTATGATCTCTCGGATCAAATATTTTCCCCAGTTTTTCCCATTGGAACATTAATGTGCTTTTTTCTGAATTAACCAATTCAATTCCTAATGAAGTAAGCATTCAATGCCATCGGCGTCAAATACCGGGATTCCTAGTTTCTCTCTGACGCTGCGTCGATCAAACCAATAGTTGTCAATAAAAATTGCTGCATCTGGATTGATGAATCCCCACTTTTCTTGATGTTCCGGAATGTGAATGATGTCCTCGAACAAATGTTCGGCAATGCCACAGTTGCGCAACGTTTCATTAACGTCGTATCGATGCTTGGTGATCAGGACAATATGTATACCGCGATTTCGGCATTGATATAGAAAGGCCATGGCCAGTTCGTGCACGCGCCTACCGAAAATCAAGGTTTCATCGAGATCGATATAGACTCGTCGAAATGTCAAGGCTGCCTTGAACCGGCTATGTAGGCAACGATCGAGCTGAACGGCATAGTCGTTCTGTAAAATTTCCACCGGCATGCCCAATGCATTGAATAGGCTAAGCAACGCGAAATTCACCCCAGTGTGCCGATACAGACCCATGGTGCTCGATTGGCGAGGCGCAAATTCCATCAGTCTGAACTTGCCGTTACGGTCCTTCTTCACTTGAAAAAACCAAGCCCCATTCAAAATCACCGTTTCGTTGATACTATCGGCGATATGCTGGATATCCTCGGTGAGCTCGACTGCGGTTGATCGGAATGAAATACCCATCTGAACCCTCTCCCGAGTTCTGGGGCCTACGAACAATAGCTTGCCAGTGGCATCTGTAAAGCAATCGACGCTCAACTCCTCGCCTGGAAGAAACTCCGTTACCAGAACATCGGGACTCTTCTTCAAATAAAACGCCAACTCCCCTGGGTCCTGTGCTACGCAAGTACCTTTCCCGCCTTGACCTGCGTTCGGCTTCAAGAAGACAGGGAAAGGCAGATCCCGGTATGGCGCGTCAAACACCTGCGGACAAAATTCAAATGATCGGAATACGTCGTAAGTGCGCTTTTTATATCGCGCGATCTGATTGGTTTCAGCACACGATGTCAATACGCGCGAGGCTAATGCGGATTGATGTTCGGCAAGAAAACAGGCGACGGTATCATGCGTCGGATAAACAAATTCAATGCATAGCCTGCGCAACAAGCCATTGAAGCGTTCGATAAAATCCGGCTGCTCCACATACAGCGCATCTTCCGTATAGTGATCTTCCGCATACACAAAAGAGGCATGATCGCTCTTTCCGGATGCACCGAACAACTCGACGTGATGGCTGTATTTCAAGGAGTTATATATCTCCAGACCAATCTCCGAGCCAGCCGGAAAGATCAG
>DATJCV010000433.1:0-5834 GCA_035497775.1 Burkholderiaceae bacterium
GCGCCCGAGGCATTGCCGACCCAGACGCCGACCGTGTAGCGCTCGGAATAGCCGATACACCAGTTGTCGCGCATGTCCTTCGAGGTGCCGGTCTTGACCGCCGCCGGCACGCGCCCGGCCAGGGCGTTTTCCAGGCCGAAGGTGACGGCGCGGGCGCTGCGGTCGGCCAGGATGTCGCTGATGATGAATGCCGCGGCCGGGTCCATCACCTGCCGCGGCTTGACCACGGCATCGCCCAGGCTGGTGCGCACCGGGCTTGCGCGGCCCTGGTTGGCCAGCGCGCGGTAGGCATTGGTCAGCGCCAGCAGGCTGACATCGGCGCTGCCCAGCGCCAGACTGTAGCCGTAATAGTCACCCGACTCGCGCAAGCCGAAGCCGAGCGCCTGCAGCCGCTGGAACAGGCGCTCGGGCGTCACCGTGACCAGCACGCGCACCGCCGGGATGTTGAGCGACGAACCGAGCGCGGTGCGCAGACTGACCAGGCCCTGGTAGCGGCGGTCGTAGTTTTGCGGGATGTACAGTCCAGCGGCGGTAGTCAGGTTGAGCGGCGCATCGTCCAGCAGCGAGGCCGCGGTCAGCCATTTCTGCTCGAGCGCCAGTTGGTACAAGAACGGCTTCAGGGTCGAGCCGGCCTGGCGCAGCGCCAGCACGCCGTCGACGTGGCGCGCGTCGGAAAAATCGCCGCTGGAGCCAACCCAGGCCAGCACGTCGCCGCTGGCATTGTCCAATACCAGCACCGCACTGTCCTCGATGTTGCGCTCGACTAGCGCCGCCAGCTGGCGCCGGACCGCATCGCGCGCAAAACGCTGGGTGGCGGCGTCAATGGTCGAGCGTACCGGCTGATTCGGCGCTTTTAATAACCGCTGCGCCAGATGCGGCGCCAGTTGCGGGCTTGGTATCGAACCGCCGAGGTCGGCGCGCGACGACAGCCGCGCCAGCGTCAGTTCGGTGATGCCGGCGATGCCATTGCACTCGGCAGCGGCCTGCTGTTCTTTCAGGATCGTGCAGGCGCGTTCGGCCACTTTGGCTGGGTGCGCATTCGGCGCCCGCAGCAGGGCCACCGCGATCGCCGCCTCGCGCCGGTTCAGGCCGCTCGGGTGCTTGTGAAACAACACTCGCGACAAAGCGTGCACGCCGACCAGCTCGCCGCGAAAGCCGACCAGGTTCAGGTAGGCTTCCAGAATCTGGTCCTTGCGCCAGCTGTGTTCCAGCTGTTGTGCCACCACTGCCTGCGTCAGCTTTTGCGTGATGCTGCGCGGCGCGGCGCGACGCCGCAGATCCTCATCCAGCAAGCCGGCCAGTTGCATGGTCAGAGTCGAAGCGCCGCGCGTGCGGGTGTTCCACAGATTGCTCCAGGCAGCGGCCGCCACCGCGTTCCAGTCGACGCCGCTGTGGCGGTAAAAGCGCTGGTCTTCCGACAGGATCAGCGCGGTGCGCAGCGCCGGCGATACGTCGTCCAACCGCACCCATGGCAGCCGTCGTTCCTGCAGGTTCAGCCGTAGCTGGTGGATCTCCTCGCCATGGCGGTCATGCAGCATCGCTTCCGACGGGCGGGAAGCGCGCTGCACTTCGGCGAAGGTAGGCAGTGCGTTCGCCATGCCGCCAGCTGCCGGCAGCAGCAGCGCTGCCAGCAGCAGTGCGCGCCGCCGCAGGCCCGGCCAGCTCGCCAGTGTCGACATCAATCGCCGGCGCTCACGGCTTCACCGTCACTGCCGCGTTTGGCAGTTCGCCGAACATTTCCGGTGCATACAACGCTTCCACCCGGGTCGGCGGCAATTGCAGCTGGCCGGCATTGTTCAGGCGATAGGTGTAGCTCATCGTGAATTTTCCCTTGGGCACATATTCGTAGTAGCTGCGGAAAAATTCGAAGCTGCGTTCTTCATACGCCAGCCAGGCGCTGCCGCGAGCCCGTTCGCCGCTGGTGGCGATCGCCGAATCGCGGCCGAGACCGGAGCCGAGCAGCGTCGCGCCGGCCGGAATCGGGTCATTCACCACCACCCAGCTCATCTCGGTCTGGGCGTCGATTTCGAGATTGACGCGGTAGATGTCGCCGCGCGAATACGCGCCCTTTTCCTTTTGCTCGACCGGCACGATGGTCTTGGCGATCCGGTAGCCGCTCGAGAACGGCGCCTTCAACTGCACTGCCGCCAGGCTTTGCACCGTAATCCAAGGCTTGCCGTTGCCGTCGTGCGTGATTCTCAGCTCACCCGTACCGGCCGCGCCGTCAACCGCGGCCGGCCATGGCAGCGCCAGCTTGCCGCCGCTTTGAATCCCATTCTGCGCAGCCCAGCCGAACGCCTGGGTCCTGGCCGGCGCACCGGCTTGTTCCAGCGTGGCGCGGGTGGCGCCGCTTACCTTGTCCGCTTCGAACTTGCGGCCGAATTTTTCCAGCGCCAGCGAACCCCACAGGTTGGCGGTGGTGGTGCCCCAGTGGCCACGGCTCTGGCGCGCAATAGCGCCGACCACGACTTTCGGCAGATCCACCTGCCACTCGGGATTGTCCAGCATGGTCAAAATCAGGCGCGTCGCGTTGCTGTCGCCGCTGGCCATCAACCACCACCAGTAGTCGCTGGCTTCACTGGAAAAGCCCATGCGCGTGCCCTGGTAATTCAACCGCGCACGCACGATCTGGTCGGCTTCCTGCAGCCGCTTGTCGCGCTCCGCAATGGACGGCAGGCGCTGCAGCAGCGCGATCCAGTCGAGCACGGTCGAAGTCGGCCACAGGTTCGGCGCGATCTGGATCGAACCGAGCATCTCGGGCCGCGCCCGGCCATAGCGCGAGAGCGCTTCCAGCGCCGCCAGCTTGCGCATCTCGAGATCCTTTTGCGGCGACCAGTGCTCGCGCGTCAGCCGCCCTTCGACGAATGCTTCCAGGCCGGCGAGCATCTGGTCGCGGCTTTGCTGCGGAATCGCGAAACTCGCTTCGTGCGTTGCCGCCAACAGGTAACTGGTCAGCGTATCGCTGCCGCGATTGGCTTCCGCTGCCCGCGGCGGATAGTAGTAGGCCAGTCCGTCGCCGTCGAGATAGGTCGGCAGCTCCGTCATCAGGCGCTGCCATAGCGCATCGTCTTTCAAGCCCATCGCGCGCGATGCCTTCTGCTCCAGGCAGGAATACGGGTAGCGTTCGAAAAAGCGGCGCAAGCCCTCGCTATTGCCGGACAGTTTTGGTGCCAGCGCAATCGCGACGCCGCCGCGCTCCGGCAGGCTATCGGCCGGCTGCTTGAGCGGCAGCGCGAATTGCCGCTCCAACTGGAACAAGGTCGCCTGCTGCACCGTGATCGGCACCGCCGGCACCACTTTTTGCGTGACCTTGATCGCATCGCGTACTTTCTGCCCGCCCTGTTCTTGCGCATTGACTTCCCAGCTCAGCTGCGAGACGTCGGCCGGCGCCGTCACCGGCCAGACGATTTCGGCCGACTGGCCGGGCGCGATCGCGAGTGTCTTGGCCGGCAGCTCGTCTGCCATGCCGCCGACCTTGGCGGTTGCCTCGACCTGCATCGCGCGCTGCGTGGTATTGCGCAGGGTCAGCATGGCGCTGAAACGGTCACCTTCGCGCACCAGTGGCGGCAGGCCGGAAATCAATTGCAAGTCCTGGGTCGAGCGGACATTGGCGCGTCCGGTGCCGAACAGCCCGGCGCCGCTATCGGCTACCGCGACGATACGGAAGCTGGTCAGCGCGTCGTTCAACGGCACCTCGACTTGCGCCCGGCCCTGCGCATCCAGCACTAGCGCCGGCTTCCACAGCAGCAGGGTATCGAACAGTTCGCGCGTCGGCGACATGCCACCGCCGCCGCCGGCTGAAATCGCCTTGCGACCATAGTGGCGCTTGCCCACCACCTGCATTTGCGCGGTCGAGGTTTCCACGCCATAGCTGCGCCGCTGCAGCATCGCCTGCAACAGATTCCAGCTGGTGTTCGGCTCCAGTTCCAGCAAGGCTTCGTCCACCGCGGCCAGCGCCACCTCGGCGCCGGCCGCCGGCTTGCCGTCCGGCAGGCTGACCTGGATCGTCACCTTTGCCGTGCTGCGGATCGGATAGGCCGGCTTGTCGCTGCTGACCGTGACCTTCAGTTCATGCACGGCGCTGCCGACGGCGATTTCGGCGATGCCGTATTTGTAGGCCGGCTTCGACAGATCGACGACCGGGCCCGGCGCCTGGTACTGACGGAATTCGTGCCACCAGTTGAGCGGTTCCTTCCAGCCCCAGCTGAAAAACGAATACCACGGCACTTCGCGCATGCGACCGCGCACCGCCAGCACCGAGACATAGACGTTCGGCCCATACTCGGCCTTGACCGGCAGGCTGATGGTCGGATCGGTGCCGGATAGCTCCAGCACCCGCGTTTCCAGCACCCCTTCGCGTTCCAGCGCCACCAGCGCCGTCGCATGGCGGAATGGCATGCGTACCTGGAATTTGGCGGTCTCGCCGGCCTGGTAGCTTTTTTTCTCCGGCAGGATATCGATGCGGTCCTCGTTGCCGCCATCGAACCACAGCTCGCCCTCGCGCGTGACCCACAGCGAGGTGTTGGCCGCCGCCACGTTACCGGCGCCATCCTTGGCTTGCGCAGTAATCACGACATTGCCCGTTTCGGCCAGCTCGACCGAGCACAGCAGCAAACCGCGCGCATCCGACTTGCCGGAACACAGCTGGCCGAGATCCTTGCTGCTGCTGGTATTTTCGTAGGTATAGAAGCCGCCGACCATGCGCTTGCGATGCGAGCTGGTCTGCTTCGACACGCCGAACAGCGCGATCGGCACGCCGGCCTGCGGCTTGCCGTCGGCATCCAGCGCCACCGCGGTCAGCGTCATTTTCCTCTTGACCGATACCCATTCGCTGCTTTTCAGGCCGACCACCAGCGCCGACGGCCAGAGCGGCGAGACGGTCGAAATGGTCTGGATTTCGCCGTTGGGGTCCGCAAAGGTCATTTCCGTCAGCAATTCCTGCGGCGCCTTGATTGCCGGCAGATTCTTGATCGCCGTCTTGCCGGCACCGTTCTTGTCCAGCGTCACCGGCAGCTTGTCGGCGACGATTTTCTGCTTGTCGCCGCCGCTATCGTCGCCACTGTCGTCGCTCAGGTTGAAGGAAAAGCTGTCATAGCCGGAAAAATGCAGGTATTTCGGCCGCAGCAGGCTGGTCACGTGCACCTGCTGGCCAGCCGCGCCGCCGCCGTTCAGATAGGTCAGCTGGACGTCCAGCGGCACTTCCCTGGGCGCCACCAGGGCTCCCTTCGGTGGCGTGATGCGGCCCTGCAGCAGCGGCAGGCGGAATTCCTCGACGCGGAAACTGCCGGTGATGTACGTATTTTCGTAATCCCTTTCTATATCGTCGGCGCTGTCGGCGTTATTGTCATTGGCACCGTTGCCGGCATTGCCGGCCGTGAGCGCGCCGCGGTCGAGTATCACCTGATAGTGGCCGAGCTTGGCCTGCTGTGGGATTGGAAACACCGTTTGCGCCGCCTTGCGACCCTGCCAGTGCAGCGGGAACTGGAATTCCTGGCCGCTGCCCTGATGCACGATGCGCACCCGGGTCGGCAGGCGCTCGACCATCTCCAGCCCGAAACCGTGCAGCGTTTCGGTACGGATTAGGTGTTTCATCGATACCGTTTCGCCGGCGCGCAGCAGGGTGCGATCGAACACGGTATGTGCGCGCACCGTGGCGCTGCGCGCAGTGTCAGTCGGCAGGTTGAAGCGGTAGGCTTCGATGCCGCTATTCCACGTGGTCAGCGCGAACGCCATGTCGGCACGCCCCTTGGCGTCGGTCTTGCGCGCCGACACGAACAAGCCGTCGATGCGCGCCACGCCGTCGGCGGCCCTGCGCACGCAGCTGGCTTCCAGCC
>DATJCV010000434.1:0-10270 GCA_035497775.1 Burkholderiaceae bacterium
AAGAAATTTGATGAAACCGAATGACGGCAGGCGCGGTCGGAGTCTGCGCAACTAAGTGAACTCGATGGCTTCTTTCACGCTACATGGCATTCCGGTTTCGCGCGGGATCGCGATTGGACGGGCGCATCTGCTGGCGCCGGCGGCGCGCGAGATCAAGCATGAGTTGGTGAGCGAAGCAGGAGTGGAAACCGAGGTGCTCCGCCTGAAAAGCGCGATCGCCACGGTGCAGAAGGAATTGCAGACGATCTGGAAGGAGTTGCCGCCCGATTCACCGGCCGAGCTGGCCGCGTTCATCGACGTCCATGCACTGATCCTGTCGGACCCGATGGTGGCCGAGTCCACCATGCACATCATCCGCAGCCGCCGCTACAACGCCGAATGGGCGCTGCAGACCCAGGTCGACGCACTGTCGGCGCAGTTCGACGAAATCGAGGATGCCTACCTGCGCGAACGCAAGGTCGACATCCAGCAGGTCGGCGAACGGGTGCTGAAGGTGCTGGTGGGCACGGCCCATGCGCTGCCGAAGAAAAGCCTGGATGGCGATGAAGCGGCGTCGCACGTGATTGTCGTCGCGCACGACATTTCGCCGGCCGACATGCTGCAATTCCGCGATCGTGCCTTCAGCGGTTTCGTCACCGACCTCGGCGGACAGAATTCGCATACCGCGATCGTCGCCCGCAGCCTGGATATTCCCGCCGCAGTCGGCATGGACAATGCATCGGCCCTGATCCAGGACGACGACTGGCTGATCATCGACGGCGACGCCGGCGTCGTCATCGTCGATCCGTCGCCGCTGGTGCTGGAGCAGTACCGCGAATGGCAGGCGCGCCTGCTGCGCACTCGCAAGAAGCTCGGCAAGCTGAAGAAGACCGCTGCCGTCACGCGCGACGGCGTGGCCGTCACGCTGCTGGCCAACATCGAATTGCCGGACGATTGCGCGGCGGCGATGGAAGTGGGCGCGGTGGGTATCGGCCTGTTTCGCTCGGAATTCCTGTTCATGGGCCGCATGGGCCATGCCCACAAATTGCCGGGCGAGGATGAACAGTTCGAGGCCTATCGCAAGGCGGTGCTGGCGATGAAGGGGCGGCCGGTGACCATCCGCACCATCGACATCGGCGCCGACAAGCCGCTCGATACCGCCGAGCATACCGTGCAAAACCCGGCGCTCGGACTGCGCGCGATCCGTTATTGCCTGGCCGAGCCGCGCATTTTCCAGGCGCAATTGCGCGCCATCCTGCGCGCTTCCGCCTTCGGTCCGGTCAAACTGCTGATCCCGATGCTGGCGCACGCGTTCGAGATCGACCAGGCGCTGGCACAAATCGAACATGCCAAGGCGCAGCTGCGCGAAGTCGGCCAGAAATTCGATCCGCTGCTGCCGGTCGGCGCCATGATCGAGGTGCCGGCGGCGGCGCTGTCCTTGCCGATGTTCATCAAGCGCCTGGATTTCCTCTCGATCGGCACCAACGATCTGATCCAGTACACGCTGGCGGTCGATCGCGTCGATTACGAAGTCGCGCACCTGTACGACCCGCTGCATCCCGCCATCCTGCATTTGCTGGCGCTGGTCATCGCCGGCGGCAAGAAAGCCGGCGTCCCGGTCTCGCTGTGCGGCGAAATGGCCGGCGACACGCGCCTGACGCGGCTCCTGCTCGGCATGGGCCTGCTGGAATTTTCGATGCATCCGTCGCAATTGCTGGCCGTGAAGCAGGAAATCCTGAATAGCGACTTGAGTCTCTTGACGCAGCAAACCAGGAAAATATTGCGCGCCACCGAGCCAGACGCGATCGGCGAAGCGGTCGGCCTGCTCGCCAGCCTGTGACCGCGTTGTTTAGAACGCTGGTTTGACGCTGCCGGGCGAGTTGGTTATTCTTACGCCTTGCGCCGATTTGAAACCAGCTTGCGGGCGCTTTGATAAATGCGGCTAAAGCGTGCTTGAAGTACAGCATTGTCTAGCCCGGCCAGCGGATCGCTGTCGGGCTTTTTTATTTCAGGCATGGCGCTTGCAACAATGCCAATCCGGCTTGACCAGGAACGTATGTCCATCGGAACCGTAGTACCCCAAACCATGCATTTTTCGGCACCGCTGCAGTTGCAAAGCGGGGCCTCGATCGCCGATTACCACCTGGTGTATGAAACCTACGGCAGCCTGAATCCCGCGCGCAGCAATGCGGTGCTGGTATGCCACGCGCTGAATGCGTCGCACCATGTGGCCGGCGTGTACGCCGGCGAGCCGAAAAGCGTTGGCTGGTGGGACAACATGGTCGGCCCCGGCAAGGCGCTGGATACCGACAAATTCTTCGTCATTGGCGTCAACAACCTCGGCTCCTGCTTCGGCTCGACCGGGCCGATGCATCTCGATCCGAAGACCGGCAAGCCGTACGGCGCCAATTTCCCGGTAGTGACGGTGGAAGACTGGGTGCATGCGCAGGCGCTCCTGGCCGACGCCCTCGGCATCGAACAATGGGCGGCAGTGATGGGCGGCTCGCTGGGCGGGATGCAGGCGCTGGCCTGGAGCCTGTTGTATCCGGAGCGCTTGCGCCATTGCGTGGTGGTGGCGTCGACCGCCAAACTGTCGGCGCAAAACATCGCCTTCAACGATGTCGCGCGGCAGGCGATCCTGTCCGACCCGGATTTTCATGGCGGCGACTATTACGCGCACGGCGTGGTGCCGAAAAGCGGGCTGCGGGTGGCGCGCATGATCGGCCACATCACCTACCTGTCGAACGACGACATGGCGGAAAAATTCGGCCGCGACCTGCGCAACGGCGGTTACCAGTTCGGCTTCGGCATCGACTTCGAGATCGAATCCTACCTGCGCTATCAGGGCGAGAAATTTTCCGAATATTTCGATGCCAATACCTATCTGCTGATCACCAAGGCGCTCGACTATTTCGATCCGGCGCAGCAATTCGGTGGCGACCTGACCAAGACCTTCGCCGTCACCCAGGCCGAATTCCTGCTGGTGTCGTTTTCCACCGATTGGCGCTTTTCGCCGGCGCGCAGCCACGAAATGGTGCGCGCGCTGGTGGACAACCGGCGCCGCGTCACCTACGCTGAAGTCGACGCCCCGCATGGGCATGACGCCTTCTTGCTGGAAGATGCCCGCTATCACGCGGTGGTGCGCGAGTACTACGGCCGCGTCTGGCAGCAGATCGAGGCGGAGGTGGCGGCATGAACTTTAGTCAACTGAGCGCGCTGCGCCCCGATCTGGCCTTCATTGCCCACTGGGTCGAACAGCGCTCGCACGTGCTCGATCTCGGCTGCGGCGATGGCGTCATGCTCGACTACCTGCGCACCGACAAGAGCTGCACCGGCTACGGCGTCGAAATCGACGACGACAAGATCCCGGTCTGCGTCGCGCGCGGGGTGTCGGTGATCCAGCAGGACCTGGAGGCGGGGCTGGCCATATTTGCCGACAACGCCTTAGATAGCGTGCTGTGCCTGTCGGCGTTGCAGATGATGAAGGACGTCGAAGGCATCCTGCGTGACATCGCCCGCGTCGGCCGCGAAGCGATCGTCTCGTTCCCGAATTTCGGCTACTGGCCGCACCGGCTGGCGCTCTTGCGCGGGCGCATGCCGGTGTCGAAATCGCTGCCCTACGAGTGGTACGACACGCCTAACCTGCGCTGCGCGACGATTCCCGACTTCGAGCAGCTGGCCAACGAGGTCGGGCTGGAAGTGCTGGAGCGGGTCGCGCTGGATGAGGGGCAGCTGGTGTCGCTGCTGCCGAATTGGCGCGGCAGCCTCGCGGTATTCCGCCTGAAGAAAAAGTAGAGCCCGCGGTAATGCAGTGCGCCGCCACGCGACAGCCGGCATCCGACAAGCAGCAAGACTCGATCAACCCGCCGACCAAGACGCCGCAATGCCACTGAAAACCTATCTCAACCGCCGCATCCTGATTTGCGTCTTCCTCGGCTTCACCTCCGGCCTGCCGCTGTTCATCCTCTTGAGCCTGCTGCAAGCCTGGCTCGCCAAGTCCGGCCTGAACGTCAAGGCGCTCGGGCTGTTCGCACTGGTGATGTTCCCGTACACCTGGAAATTCCTGTGGTCGCCGCTGATGGACCGCTACCACTTCGGCTCGCTCGGGCGCCGCCGCGGCTGGATGGCGCTGACCCAGGTGTTGCTGTTTTTCAGCATCGGCGGCATGGGCATGCTCGACCCGCAAACCCAGATTGGCCTGATCGCCTTCATGGCGGCGCTGACGGCGTTTTTGTCGGCCAGCCAGGACATCGTGATCGACGCCTACCGGCGCGAACTGCTGCCGGATAACGAGCAGGGCCTGGGCAGCGCGGTGCACGTCAACGCTTACCGCGTGGCCGGCATGGTGCCGGGCGCGCTGTCGCTGATCCTGGCCGACCTGATGGCGTGGCAGGCGGTGTTCTGGATCACCGCCGCCTTCATGCTGCCGGGGCTGGCCTGCACCTTGCTGATCAAGGAGCCGACCGTCTATGGCGAGCCGAAAAACTTGCGCGAAGCAGTCACCTTGCCGTTCCGCGAATTCATCGAGCGCGGCGGCTGGGCCAATGCGCTGTGGATCCTCGGCTTCATCTTCCTGTACAAGCTGGGCGACAGCATGGCCACCGCGCTGTCCACCAAGTTCTATCTCGACCTCGGTTTTTCGATGACCCAGATCGGCGTCATCGCCAAGACCACCGGCCTCTGGGCCAGCCTGATCGGCGGCCTGCTGGGCGGCATCTGGATGGTGCGGATCGGCATCAACCGCGGCCTATGGATTTTCGGCGTGGTGCAGGCGGTGGCGATCCTCGGCTTTGCCTGGCTGGCGCAAGTCGGCGCCGATCCGCTGGTGCTGGCGCTGGTGATCGGCTTCGAGGCGTTTGGCGTCGGCGTCGGCACCGCCGCCTTCGTCGCCTACATCGCCACCGCCACCGACCCGCGCTATACCGCAACCCAGTTCGCGCTATTCACCAGCCTGGCGGCGGTGCCGCGCACTTTCATCAATTCCTCGGTCGGCTACATCGTCGACCAGACCGGCTGGTTCAATTTCTTCCTGCTCTGCTTCCTGCTGGCGCTGCCCGGCATGGCCTTGCTGCTGAAGGTGGCGCCGTGGAATGCGCCGAAGCCGGCCTTGGCGTGACGGCTTGAAAAATCGACGCCGCCGCCGGTATCGCGGCGCAGGCGCGCGCGACGTCGATTGACAAGGAACAGCGCTTTTCGGACCATGCGCCGCTAATTATCGACTACGCGGCGTCTTGAATAAGGCCGCACCTGGCGCTTGAAACATGAGCCAGGGACTGCTTTCGTTATAGCCGATACGCCGGATTAATCGACAGCCTGCATGCTTCCGGTGTAACCACTGAAAAAAATGGCCATAAGGGGAGATTCCGGCAAACGGCTGCCGGCCCGTTGCAATGATTTCAGTGGTGTATTGGGACAGAACTAGATTGCATGGAGTATTTTTGGATGCTCCCTGCTTACGTTCGAGAATGATGCGTTTATCGGCATACTCCCTGTTTAATGTTTCTCTATGACCTGGTGGGCGAGGAGGGACGGCGTCACCTCACGCCGTCAAGCCGTATCCGCGCAAGCCGATTCCCTCGGATCAAGCAATCGTCCAGGCCACGCCGCCTTGGGTCTGCAGCGCCGCCTGCGGCCCACTGCCTCGGCAGCTAAACCATGCCTTTACAAGCTATTCCGATCACTTTTGCCATCGCTTGTTTCGCCTGACTGCATGCCGAGCGGCAGATTGACGCCCTGACCGACGACCGTGACATTCAACCCAGCCAGGCTATCCGGTGCGCCCACAGAATACGAACCGCTCGCCATCCCACCCAATGACAACGGCGCACCGATTGCGTCAGATGGCGCCATCGCAGTCATCGAAACGGCAGCGGCTATCGCGCTTTCAATACGAGTGGTATTGGCCCCGCTGGTGATCGTCGTGCCCAGGCTGTTGCCGCTGGTAGCGAGCGTGATGTTGCCGTTGGGAGCGGCCAGCGTGGTCCTGCCGGAGACGATATGGGAACCGGCAACTTGCGTGATGTCGCCGACAGCAGCAGTGACACCCAAGGTGCCGGCGGTGATATTACCCAAGACCACCGAGCCGCTGGCCTGGGTAATGCCGAGGTTGCCGCTCACATTGAGTGTGCCGCCGCTTTGGTGAAAGGCCTCGGTCGCCGTGAAATTGCCGGCATTGACAACGGCGCCGCCGCTTTGGCTGAAGCTGTTGACAGCGGTATTGCCGATGACATTCAGCGCGCCGCCGGACTGGTCAAGACTGGCCAGTTGCAAGCCGCCGGCCACGTTCAGGCTGCCGTCCGCCAGGCTCAGGCCACCGGCACCGTCAATCGACTCCACATTCACTGGCCCGGCCTGGGCCGGGGCAGCGGCGCCGCCCTGATTGAAATTGATGCGGACGCCGGCAGGAATAACGACATTGGCAACGTTGGCCAGATCAGGCACCGCGCCGTTGGCCCAGTTGGCCGGATCGAACCAGTTGCCGGTCAGCCCGCCGACCCATGCGACTGAGCTGAGGCGGGCGATGTCCGCCGTCAATCCCGACGGATTGCTGACGCGGTAATTACTCGCCAGACCGGTACCGTCCGCCAGCGTGATGCCGCTGACCGTCACCGCTTTGCCGACGCCGACGTTCTGGTCGGCAAACGCCCCGCTCTGGCCGGAGAAGGCCAGCGTTTCCGCGCCGACCAAACCACTCAAGGCGCCGCCGATCAAGGTCGCCGCCGTGTTGCCGTCATACACCTTGTTCGCGGCCGTCAGGCCGTCGACCGTCAGCGTTTTGGGGGTGATGGTTGCCGTTTGTGTGCCGCCTGCGAAGGTGTAGTTGCTCGCCAAACCGGTAGTGCCATCGCCCAAGGCCAAAGTACCTAAATTGACGTTGTAGGTACCGACGTTTTTGCTGCCGATGGTTCCGACTCCGGTGAGCAGCAGATCCTCATTGTTGATCAGGCCACTGAGCGTGAAGATACCGGCTGCCACATCGGTCGTGCCGTCGTAGACGCGGGTGCCGTTCAGGCTGATCGCATTCAGGATGATGGCATTGATGGTCAGGTTTCCACCCGTGATGTCATATCCCTGTTGAGTGGAGTAGTAACCGTTATAAAAACCCGCATTGGTTCCGGTAGCGGCCGCGCCCAATACACCGGCTGGCGCGGTAATGCTAGCCCCGCTTTGGACGTTGCCGTTGTACGTCACTGCCACATCCGGCGCGCCGGCAAGCGTCAGACTGGTCATGAAGCTGCGCAGCAGCGGTGCGGTATGGCCTTCATAGATGCGCCAGACGGCGCCGCTGCCACCGGAATTGGCGATATTCCAGTTACTGAAACTGAGTAGCTGCATCATTGCGGCTGTGCTCAGGCCGGTGCCGCCAGCTGAAGTAGCCCGGCCTGTGGTACCGATATTCCAGAAACTATTGGTCACTACCCCCGACTGGTTCGAGCCCACCAAGCCGCCGCCGTTAATGCCGGTCACGGCTCCGCTCGCGTAGCTGTTGCTGATCGTCCCTTGGTTGAGCCCCACCAAGCCGCCACCGTACACACCACTGGCGACCGTGCCGGCGGCGTAACTGTTGTTGATCGTGCCGCCTCCCATCAGCTTACCCACCAAACCGCCGGCATAGGCATTACTGCCTCCGTTGACGTTGGCAGTTGAGTAACTATTATTGATGACGCCTGCGTTTTCACCCACAAGGCTGCCGGTGTAACCGGATCCCTTCACGCTGCCCCCAACAAGGCCCACATTGCTGATCCTTGAGGCAGAAGTAGCGTATGCAAACAGGCCACGGTACGAAAAATCAGGCTGATTGATGGTGATGCCGCTGATCGTATGATTGAGGCCGTCGAAGATGCCGGTGAATTTGGTGGCGCCACTGCCTAGCGGAGCGAAGCCGGCGCCGCCGTTCCAGGCAGCCGTAGCGTTAGCGTCGATGTCATTGCCCAGCACGTAACGGCCGGCAAGGCTGGTTTCCACGGCCTGCAGCTGGTTCACGTCCAGGATGGCAGTGTAGAGATTGGGCCGGTTGGTAGCCGAAACGCTACCCGTCGGCAGGTCATTGAGGTTGAACACCTGATTGCCGGCCATACCCAGCAGGTACGGCGTGGTCTGGTTGTCGCCGTTACCCCAGACGCCGGGCGCGAAACCACTGGGCAACGCCGCGATCAGTGCCGCAGTGGTCAAGCCAGTGCCGCCGCCAACGCTGCTATTCCGGCCGGTGGTGTCCGTGGCCCAGTAGCTCTGGGTGACCGTTCCGACGGAAGAGCCCACCAGACCGCCGAGGAGACTGGTCCCGCTAACCGCGCCAGTGGCATAGGCCTGGGTGATCGTGCCATCGAGGTTAGTGCCGGCCAGACCGCCGATTCCACTTTTGCCGTGGACGGCACCAGTGGCATAGGCTTGGGTGATCGTGCCGCCACTCATGTTCCCTCCAACCAGGCCGCCGACGTTACTGGTGCTATTTACCGCACCGGTGGCATAGGCTTGGGAGATCGTGCCGGATTTGTTTATCCCTGCAAGTCCGCCGGCATAGGCGGGGGCGAGGGGGCCGACGCCGTTGACCGCGCCAGTGGCATAGACTTGGGTGATCGTGCCGGACTTGTTGTATCCGATTAGCCCACCAACGTAGTTTGTGCCGGTGACCGCCCAGGTGGCATAGGCTTGGCTGATCGTGCCGAGGTTGTTGTAGCCGACCAGGCCGCCGACGTTGTTTTTGCCGGCGACCGACCCGCCCAGCAGCCCGAGATTGCGGATCGCACTGCCGTCTGTATACCCGAACAGGCCGACGTAGTCGGTACCAGACCTGTTGATGGTCAGGCCGCTGATAGTGTGACCGAGACCGTCGAAATTGCCGGTGAATGCGTTTGTGTTATCACCGATCGGATCGAAGCCAGCCCCACCATTCCAGCCGCTGGTGGCGCTGGCGTCGATATTCGCACCCAACACGTAGTTGCCGGCCAGTTTGTTTTTCATGCCCTGCAGACTGGTGGCACTGGCATCCCCGGCCCCGCCAAGTCTGGTAATAACCGTGTAAACGAAAGTGTCGCCATCGCTGCCCAGCTTGGTGCTGAAGTTGTCGCCGGCAGCCAGGTTGACCTTGGCGCCGCGCAGCGTGTAGCCGCTGCCAGTGCCGTCCGAGGTGGCTTGCCCGTATTGGAGTGCCAGCTTGGCGGTGCCGGAGCCGTTCAGGCTGGCGTTGATGTTGATGTCGCCGTGCGCGCTCAGTTTCAGCTCGTTTTTACTCCAACTGACGGCGCTGTTGACGTGGATGTCCCCCTTTTCCGAGCCGGTGGCAACGGTTTCGATTGTGACATCAGTACTGTTCAGGTTGCTGGAGAGCGTATCGGCACCGATACTTGAGCCCGTTCTAGCACCGCTACCGGCGGCAATAGTGAAATCGGTTGGGTCGATCAGCCAGGTGCCGGTGTTGCCATCTGTTGCCAGTGTGGTGATGCGTGCGCCGTCGGCCACCTGAACATGCGCGGCCGAGGTTTCGATGAAGCCGCCATTGCCGCCGTTGGGTGCGCTGGCATCGAGCGTGCCAGCGACATTCACCGTGCCGCTTTGCATGTCACCCAGCAGCTTGATCGTGCCGTTATGGTGTTCGAGGGTGTGCGCCTGGAGGATGCCGGTGTTGTTGACCGCCGTCTGCAGCAATTGCCCTGCGCCCTGCGCGCTCAGCAAGATTTGTCCGCCATCGGCCTGGATCAGGCCGCCGTTATTGACTAGCGCATGGACTGCGCCTTGGTTCACCGCGACATTCAGCAAGCCATCGCCGGCGACGTCGAGCGTAATGGCGTTGCCGGCGGCCAGCGCCACCGTGCCCAGTCTGGCGCTGATGGTGCCCTGATTCGAGACATGCGCACCCAGCAGCGCGACATAGCCGCCATCGGCGTGAATGGCGCCCTGGTTCAAGACGCTGCCGTTGCCCGCGCCGGCAAACTTGTAGTTGCCCGCCATGAAGTCGCTGTCGCTGATGTTCAGCGTGGACGCCACCAGCCCGCCGACATTGACTTGCGCGCCCTGGCCGAACAGGATGCCGTTGGGGTTGACCAGGAACACCTTGCCGTTGGCCGACAGGCTGCCCAGGATGCTCGACGGATCGGCACCCAGCACCCGGTTCAACGCCACCGCATTGCTGTTGGGCTGCACGAAATTGACCGAATTCCCGGCGCCGATGCTGAAGCTTTGCCAGTTCAGCACGGCGTTCTGGCTGGCCTGGTTGATCGTCGTGCTGCCGTTGCCGTTGACGATGCTGGCGCTGCCGGCCACCACCACGCCGCCCGTCGGCTGGGCATAAGCA
>DATJCV010000435.1:0-1704 GCA_035497775.1 Burkholderiaceae bacterium
CGCGGTCGCGGATGTCGTCGCGATATTCGTACTTGAGGCTTTGGAGTTTGCCGATGAAGCCGTATTCGATGGTGTCCTCCCGGACGACGAAACTCGGGGTATCGGAGGGCCGACTGTAGGTGTCTTTTGAATTAGGCATGACTAGCAATGGAAAGACGTCATTGGATTCGTGCTGCGCGGCAAAACCCGACCACCACCATTGGCGCGGAGCTCGGGAAGGAGGTCGCGGCCCTTGAGCATGGAGTACATGCGCTGGAGGGTGCAGATGCAGACGCGGGCGGTGGCAGCGGCGGCATCGCAGACGTGCCAGCCTGCCGCCTCCAGCAGCCTGTCGATATTCCCCCTTGCTTGTTGTTCCGGCTGCGGCGCCAAGACATCCCCTTTTTGTTATCTGCCGAATCTTCGCATATTCGGTGTCACGCCGCGTCTTCGTCGCGCATCTCCTGCAGCAGCTCAGAGCTGGCCTTGCGCCAGCGCGGCATGCGGCGGCGGAACGCGGCGAGCGATTTGACTGCTAGCTTGGGCCTTTCGACCGGGGTGATGCGGGCGATCGGTTTCCCGCGGCGGGTGATGACCACCTCCTCGCCCGCTTCGACCCCACGAAGCAACTGGCTCAAATTGGATTTGGCTTCCGACAGACTTACTGTGGACATGTGATTCTCCGGGGAGCGTGTGGTGGCTCGGTTGGCGTAGCGTAGATGAGGGGGCGGCATGCCTCACAACACCCAATTCACTTCGAACACCGCATCGATGCCCTGCCCGTTCCAGTTGTATTCGAGATAGGCGGCGTGCAGGCAGTTTTTCAATAATGCCGTGCTGAAGGCAGCCAGGCATTCGCCGGAGGGGTGCCGCACCGAGGGATAAAGAATGCCGCGTACGCCGTCGGACCTGAGTTTTCGGCCGATGCCCTGAGCATGGCCGTAGTCGTCGGAATCGACGATGCGCAGGTCGGCCTGGCTTGCCTCACGCAAATCGGCCACCTCGCCCTTCGCTTTCACTTTGTAGAGCCGCATTTGCAGTCGCATGGGGGGCTCGTGGGTGGCCGCCATGAAAAGCGCCGCGTGATAGCGGGTTTCGGCGATGGCGGTGTCGGGCTTGCGTGCGCAATAGAACACGCCATAGGTGCCGTCGCTGAAGCGGCTGCCCTGCGGGTTGAGATGGGTGAAGGCGGCCATGATGCAGGTGCTGCCGGGGCCGAACAGCCGCTCTTCGGGGGGAACCAGATTGATCTCGCCCACTTCCTCGCGGATGCGGTCGTTGGTCATGGCCTCCAGCGCGTAGAGGGCGTCAAAATCCTCCGGGCTGGCCACGCGCTCGAACAGGCCGATTGAAGGAAAGCGACCGGGGATGACGCGCCAGGCCGGGTTCCAGTTCAAGCGCGTGGAAGGGTAGCTCAAGCCCAAGCCGCGCCTAGGCCCAACCACCGCGACGTGCGTCCAGATACTGGCGCACGGCCAGCAGGTCGGAAACGTTGCCGCCGAGCATGCGCTCGAGCGCGCTCTTGCCGCCAAACAGGGGGGCGGTGTTGGGCTTCTTCACCCAGGCATCGGCCGCTGCCGTTGCCGGCAACAGCACCTGCAGCGCCTTGTAGATGCCCAGCAGATAGGACAGGCGCTCGAGGGTATCGCGCTTGAGGTCGGCGCTTTCGGGGGCGGATTTCCACTTGAAGAAAGTTGAGCGGCCAGGGGCGCCCAGCAGCACCAT
>DATJCV010000436.1:0-25618 GCA_035497775.1 Burkholderiaceae bacterium
GCCGGCAATCGCCAGAACCAGCTCTTGCGGAAAAGCCGCAAACAGGGCGCCGATGGTGGCGCCAAAAAGGCCCAGCAGCAGATAGAAGGCACCGGCGGCGACCGCCGCCCAGTAGCGCTTGGCCGGATCCTCATGGGCTTCCTTGCCCATGCAGATGGCGGCGGTGATCGCTGCCAGATTGAGCGAGAAGCAGCCGAACGGCGCCAGCAGCAGCGTGGTCAGCCCGGTCCAGCTGATCAAGGGCGAAATCGGCGTGTTATAGCCGGAAGCCCTGATCACCGCCACTCCCGGTGCGTTTTGCGATGCCATGGTCACCACGAACAAGGGAATCCCGACACCGATGATGGTGGACCAGGAAAAGCTCGGCATCGTGAATACTGGCGCGGCCCAGGCAAAATGGAAATTCTCGAAATGCAGCAGCCCCTGCGCCGCCGCCAGCATGGTTCCGACCGCCAGCACGACGATGATGGCGTAGCGCGGCAACCAGCGCTTGCACAACAGATAGACGATGAACATCGCAAACACCATCACGAATTGCAGCTTCATCGCGACAAACACGTTCATTCCGAAATTCGCCAGGATGCCGGCCAGCATGGCCGCCGCGATCGATAGCGGGATCTTATCCATGGCGCGTTCGAACCAGCCGGTAAGCCCGCACAAGGTGACCAGCGCGGCGGCAAACATGAAGGCACCGATCGCTTCAGACATGGGAATGCCGGCCAGGCTGGTGACCAGCAAGGCAGCGCCCGGTGTCGACCAGGCGGTGACCACAGGGGTGCGGTAACGCAGCGACAGGCCGATGCAGGTCAGCCCCATGCCGAGACCCAGCGCCAGCATCCAGGAACTGATTTGCGCTTGGCTGGCGCCGGCGGCGGACGCCGCCTGCAAGACGATGACAGCGGAACTGGTGACGCCGACCAGGACCGTCACAAAACCGGCAGCGACGCTGGCCCAGGGAATATTTTTCATCGGCGGTATTCGGTATCAGGCATGCCGTCTCACAACTGCATCAGGTCAATCAAGATCTGCCGTGTATTCAAGGGCGCGCCGCCCAAATGATGCGCCAGCAAAAACCGCATCAGCGCTTTGCTCTGCGCCTGGGTAGCGGCATCGCTATAGTCCTCGCGCTCCATATCCAGCAAGGTTTTGCCGCTGACCCGCGGCCAGGAATCGGCCACCCGCGCCGCCCGTGGGCCGGATTCGGGGTCGACCACATATTCGGCGCCAGAATCAACCGGCTGGCGACTGCTTGCGCATACGGTGAAATCGCCGGCAACCCCGGTTTCCTTGAGCAGCGCCCTTTCGAACTGACGCAATACGATCGGCGCCGGCTCCTGATGCGCCAACTGGTTCAGCGTGGTGACGTAGTGATCGAACAATGCCGGATGCGGATCATCGCGCGCCACCAGCTTGACCAGCAGTTCGTTCAGGTAAAACCCGCACAGCAATGCCGATTTTTCCAGCGGCAGCAAGCCGCCCACCCATTCGGCCGTGATCAAGGTACGGATTTCCGCTTTGCCGCTCCAGCTCAGCGACAAGGGCTGGAAGGTTTGCAGCACGCCGCGCAATTTTGACAAGGGGCGCTTGGCGCCTTTGGCAACCAGTGCAATCCGGCCGTAGTCGCGCGTAAAGACATCGACGATCAGACTGGTTTCCTTGTACGGATAACTGTGCAGGACAAAACCGGGTTGTTGATTGATGCGATGCGGCCTGTCGCCGGTCCTGGCTGGCTTGGGCGCGCTTTCCGCCATGGCCGTGGCCGGTGGCGGCGCGACAGGGCTGGAGCGCGGCTGGGTAGCAATAACGTCCATGCAATGCGGCGTTTATTCGTAGCCGTAAGCGCGCAGGCCGGCTTCGTTGTCGGCCCAGCCGGATTTCACCTTGACCCAAACCTCGAGGTATACCGGGCCGCCGAACAGGCGCTCCATGTCGAGCCGCGCCTGGGTTGAAATTTCTTTCAAGCGCGCACCCTTGTGCCCGATCAGCATCGCCTTGTGGGTATCGCGCTCAACCAGAACCGCGGCGAACACGCGCCGCAAATCCCCTTCCTGCTCGAAATTCTCGATCAGCACGGTACTGGTATAGGGCAACTCATCGCCGACGAAACGGAACACCTTTTCGCGCACGATCTCGGCCGCGAGGAATTTTTCGCTGCGGTCGGTGATGTCGTCGGCACCGAACACCGGCGGATTGGCCGGCAGGCGTTTGCGAATCTCATCCTGCAGATTTTGCAACTGGAAACCGAGCTTGGCGGAAACCGGCACCACCGCCGCAAAATCGTGCTTGGCGGCGATTTGCTGCGCAAACGGCAGCAACACCGCCTTGTCCTTGACCCGATCCGATTTATTGAGGACCAGAATCACCGGCACGCTGGCCGGCAGTAAATCGATTACTTGCTGGTCGGCCACGCCGAAGGTGCCGGACTCAACCAGATACAACACCAGATCGACCCCGGTCAGGGTATTGGTGACTGTGCGGTTCAGCGTCTTGTTCAGCGCATTCGAATGGCGGGTCTGGAAGCCGGGGGTATCGACGTAAATGAACTGAGTGTCGTCGGTGGTCTGGATACCGGTGATCCGATGCCGGGTGGTTTGCGCCTTGCGCGAGGTAATGCTGACCTTGGCGCCGATCAGCGCATTCATCAGCGTCGACTTTCCGACATTCGGACGGCCGATGATGGCGATATAACCGCACCGAAAATCGGATGCGAGGGGATTTTGTGTCATGCGTTCTTCGTGTGGCCAGCGCTGTGCGGCTCGGTATCGTTCGGGGTCGCGCTTTTGGTATCGGCAGCGGGCATTTTGGTGGCGGCTTTTTTTACCGTGCCGGTCTCGACGTTCTGGTTGCTGCCTGTCGCCGGTGGCAACTCATCCGTTTGAGTTTCGGGTTCGGCTTTAGCCATGTTGCGCACCGTCGGCGCCTGTTTTCTGCCCACAGCCACGGGGGGCGCCTCCGGCTGTATGGTCGCAATGCCGGCGAGTTTCAACTGGGCCGCGCGCGGCTTGCTTTTACGGCCGGTTCCGGGCGATTTCATGAATGCGGCTTGTGCCGCTTCCAGCGCCAGTTTGGCGGCCGCCTGTTCGCCCGCACGGCGGCTGCCGCCGGCGCCGAATACCTGAATATCCAGCTTTGGCACCAGGCATTCAATCTCGAATTCCTGATTATGCGCGGCACCATGAGTGGCTACCACGTTGTATTGCGGCAGAGCGATTTTTTTACCCTGTAAATATTCCTGCAACAGGGTCTTGGCGTCCTTGCCGAGAGTTTTCGGATCGACGGTGTCGAGAATCGGGATATACAGGGCACGAATCACATCGCGGGCAGCATCGAAGCCGGCATCGAGGAACACCGCGCCGAACAGCGCTTCCAGCGTATCGGCCAGGATCGATGGCCGGCGAAATCCGCCCGACTTCAGCTCACCTTCACCCAGCCGCAGAAAGTGCGGCACTTCCAGGCGCTGCGAAATTTCATACAGCGATTGCTGCTTGACCAGGTTGGCCCGCACGCGCGACAGATCGCCCTCGTCAATCTCCGGATAGCGCTCGAACAAGAGCGAGGCAACCACGCAGTTGAGCACCGAATCGCCGAGAAATTCCAGCCGCTCGTTGTGCACGCTACCGTGGCTGCGGTGTGTCAGCGCCTGCTGCAGCAAGGCCGCCTGCCGAAAGGTATGACCCAGACGCTGTTCCAGTACCATGAGTTCCATTCAATCCGTCGCCTGTGATTTATTGCACGGTTTTCCTGTTAGCCGATTTTGCGGTGCTTCCAGCATATTCAATCAGCAGGCTGGCGGGTCCGAACAGCGGAATTTTCTTGGGATAGGCAAAGCTGACTTCGATATTGTCCCCATCTTTGAAAATCTCCAGGTCCTTGCCGGCAATGGAATCAATGTAACCAACATCGGTTTGCCGGTCGAAAGCAGCCCGAATTTCGGGTGCAGAGCTGCCTGCGGTTCGGGCGCTTGCAACGGCTTTCTTGATCGAGAAATACTCGACCACGGTCGGCGCCACTTTCAGCCCGAGAACGCCGATCGCACCCAGGATTGCCAGCACGAAAATGAGGCCAACCAGGGTAATGCCGCGCTGCCTGCTGCCAGAAATGACTGCCATTGATTTCCTCCCGATCGCGATTATTGGAAACTGCCGATGCGCTTCAAGTTACCCAGATTCATCCATACAAAAAAAGCCTTGCCGACAATATTCTGGTCAGGCACGAAGCCCCAGTAGCGGCTATCCAGGCTGTTATCCCGATTATCGCCCATCATGAAATAATTCCCAGGTGGCACCGTGCATGCAAAGCCTTCCACATCGTAGGTGCACAATTCATGCTGCGGAAATGCATCCGGGTTGGGGACATAGGATGGCGCCCGTTCGTCGTTCAGGATTTTGTGCTCGACTCCAGACAGGTTTTCCAGAAATTGCTGGGAATAGTTTAACCGCTCTTCGTCCAGGTAATCCGGCAGCGGCTTGTAAGAAATCGCTTTATTATTAATCGTTAAACGTTTGTTTTTATACACTATTTTGTCACCCGGCACGCCAACCACCCGCTTGATGTAATCAAGCGATACGTCTTTCGGGTATTTGAACACCATCACGTCGCCGCGCTGTGGATGATTCACGTCGATGATTTTCTTGTTAATGATCGGCAGTCGGATGCCATAGGTGAATTTGTTCACCAGGATCAGGTCGCCCACCTGCAGGGTCGGCACCATCGAACTGGATGGAATCTTGAACGGCTCATACAGGAATGAGCGCAAGAAAAACACCAGCGCGATCACCGGGAAAAAGCTGCCCGAATACTCGATCCAAGTGGGCTGCCGCAGAATATTGGCTTCCAGTGCGGCACGGCCGCTGGTTTCCGGCTTGACGCCGTCAGCCAGCAGTTTCGCATTGCGTGCATCGAACGCCGCCACTGCGGCATGCGCGCGCAGGCGCCGTTGTTTGGCCAGGTAGAACACATCCAGACACCAGATGATGCCGGTGCCGATCATCAGCACGAACAGGATCAGTGCAAAATTCCCCAATACCGATTGCAGATTCATTTATCGTCCACTTGTAAAATCGCCAAAAACGCTTCCTGCGGAATTTCCACCGAGCCCACCTGCTTCATCCGCTTCTTGCCGGCCTTTTGCTTTTCCAGCAGCTTGCGCTTGCGGCTGATGTCGCCGCCGTAGCACTTGGCCAGCACGTTTTTACGCAACGCCTTGACGTTTTCGCGCGAGATGATATTGGCGCCGATCGCGGCCTGGATGGCGACATCGAACATCTGGCGCGGGATCAGTTCGCGCATCTTGGCCGCCACCGCGCGGCCGCGGAACTGGCTGTTGGCGCGGTGTACGATGATTGCCAGCGCGTCCACCTTTTCGCTGTTGATCAGCATGTCGACCTTGACCACGTCGGATGAACGGTATTCCTTGAATTCGTAATCCATTGAAGCATAGCCGCGCGAAGTCGACTTCAGCTTGTCGAAAAAATCCAGCACGATTTCCGCCATCGGCATTTCATAGGTCAGCTTGACCTGTTTGCCGTGGTAATTCATGTCGAGCTGCACGCCGCGCTTCTGGGTGCACAGCGTGATCACCGAGCCGACATATTCCTGCGGCATGTACAGGTTGACGGTGACGATCGGTTCGCGGATTTCCTCGATCTTCGACGGGTCCGGCATCTTCGACGGGTTGTCGACCATGATGATCGAACCATCCCGCATGACTACCTCATAAATGACCGTCGGCGCCGTCGTGATGAGATCCATGTCGAATTCGCGTTCCAGCCGCTCCTGCACGATTTCCATGTGCAGCAAGCCAAGGAAGCCGCAACGAAAGCCGAAGCCAAGCGCCTGCGATACCTCCGGCTCATACTGCAGCGCGGCATCGTTCAGCTTGAGCTTTTCCAGCGAATCGCGCAGCGCGTCGTACTGATTGGATTCCACCGGAAACAGGCCGGCGAACACTTGTGGCTGCACTTCCTTGAAGCCTGGCAGCGGTTCGGCTGCCGGCTTGGCGGCGTGGGTCACCGTATCGCCGACCTTGGCCGCCTTCAATTCCTTGATGCCGGCGATGATGAAGCCAACCTGTCCGGCCGACAGGGTTTCGCGCGCCACCGATTTGGGCGTAAAGACGCCAATGCTTTCCACTAGATGCTGCGAGCCGCTGGCCATCAGCAGGATTTTTTCCTTCGGCCGCAAGGTGCCGTTCATGATGCGCACCAGCATCACGACGCCGACGTAATTATCAAACCAGGAGTCGATGATCAATGCCTGTAGAGGCGCAGCCGAGTCACCCTTGGGTGGCGGCACCTTGGCAATCAGCGACTCCAGCACGTCCAACACCCCAAGACCGGTTTTGGCGGAACAGCGTATGGCGTCGTCGGCGGCGATGCCGATGACTTCCTCGATTTCGGCGATGGCATTCTCAGGCTCGGCCGATGGCAAGTCGATCTTGTTCAGCACCGGCACCACCTCGACGCCAAGATCGAGTGCGGTATAGCAGTTGGCGACCGTCTGCGCCTCGACCCCTTGTGAGGCGTCCACCACCAGCAACGCACCCTCGCAGGCCGAGAGCGAACGGCTGACTTCGTAGCTGAAATCGACGTGGCCCGGCGTATCGATCAGGTTCAGGTTGTAGGTGATGCCATCCTTTGCCTTGTACGAGAGAGCTGCGGTCTGTGCCTTGATGGTGATGCCGCGTTCGCGTTCGAGTGCCATGGAATCCAGGACTTGCGCTTCCATTTCGCGGTCGGATAGGCCGCCGCAGAGCTGAATGATGCGATCGGCCAGCGTCGATTTACCGTGGTCGATATGGGCAATGATGGAAAAATTGCGAATATTATTCATGAGAATTCGTGGGCGGCGGAAGACGGCGACGCTTGATTCCGCGTTGCGATGTTCAGGGTGCAATTGCAAAAAAGGCGCTCGGAACGGGGCTGATTCCCCAGGCGAGCGCCTTATTGCACGGGTTATTCGGTCGCGCCATTTTACCGGATTTCGAACAAGTCCAATCGCCATATCGGCGTGCGGGCAATTACGGCGGCCCACAAGGGCCATGTCGCTCCAATGCTATTGTTGCCTAGCCTTCTCGACAATCACCTCAAAAAAGTAGCAAATCATACAACAATGGGAGTATGCCATAAAATATGGCCAGTCACGAAGGTTATATGATCGCCTTCAAAAATACTGGATGCTGTATATATCCGGTTCAAGGAGAGTCGGACGCAGGCACCCAGTCCGGCGCCAGAAAAGCACGCACCTTGGACTCGTCCAGGAAATAATGGCAAAGCTGGATGGGTGTGGTCCCATCCTTGTGGCCGACCAGCACCGGCACCAGTTCATCATATCGGGCAACCAGCGCCGAGTCGGCATCGACATCAACCACATCCAGCGTGAACGGATACTCGATCTTCAGCTCTTGCAGAGCATCCTGCATCTGCTGACAGAGATGACAATACGAGCGGGAATATAGTGTCAGCAAGGTCGCGGTCATCGATGACAAGCCATCCTTCAGAAAAAGAAAAAGGGTTGTTGGCCAGCAGCCAGCAACCCTCGTCAAAAAACAGCCTGCACTCAGTTCGGGCGCAACGGCACGAACTGCGAAGCATCGCCGCGCCGTACCAACACCACAGTTATCTTTTTCGGCGGCAGCTTGGCCACCAGGGTATTGAACTGCTTCGCATCCTTGATATCGGTATTATTGAGCCGCTGGATGATATCACCGGGCCGCAAGCCGGCGCGAGCGGCAGCGCCTTCTGCTGTTTCAACCAGGACGCCGGCCTCCACCTTGGCTTCATTTTTCTGTGCATCGGTCAAGTCACTGACGATTAAACCCAGGGTGTTGACGGCTTGCTCCGGCTTCGATTTCTTCGGTTCGTTCTTGGCGGTTTTTTCCGGCTCCAGTTCAGCCACGGTCACCTGGATATCCTTGTTCGCGCCCTTGCGCCAGACGGTCACGGTAGAACGCGCACCCGGCTTGGTGCTGCCAACCAGACGTGGCAAGTCACTGGATTTCTCGATCGCGACGCCATCGAATCTCAGGATGATGTCACCCGCTTCCAGTCCGGCCTTCTCGGCCGGCCCACCCGGCTCCACCCGCTGCACCAGCGCACCCTGCGCCTTGGCAAGGCCCAGCGATTCGGCCACATCCTTGGTCACTTCGCCGATCTGGACGCCGATGCGTCCGCGCGTGACACGCCCGCTGATCTTCAACTGATCCGCCACACGCATCGCTTCATCGATCGGCACCGCAAAGGAAATCCCCATGTAACCGCCGGAACGACTGTAAATTTGGGAATTAATACCAATCACCTCGCCGCGCATATTGATCAGGGGGCCACCGGAATTGCCGGGATTGACCGCGACGTCGGTTTGGATCAGCGGCAGATAATCGCCGGTATCACGCGCCTTGGCTGAAATGATACCGGCCGTAACGGTATTCGCCAGGCCGAACGGAGAGCCGATCGCAATTACCCATTCACCAGCCCGCACCTTGTCCGAATCGCCGATTGTCACTCGCGGCAGGTTGGCTCCTTCGATCTTGACCAACGCCACGTCGGTGCGCTTGTCGACACCAATGATCTTGGCCTTGAATTCGCGCTTGTCGGTCAGCGTCACATACACTTCACTCGCGCCTTCGACCACATGCGCATTGGTCATCACGTAGCCATCGGCCGAAATGATGAAACCAGATCCGACTCCGCGCGGCACCAGTTGCTCGTCCTGCTGTTGCGGCGCTGGCGTCCGGCCACGCGGCGTCGGCGTCTGCTGGCGTGGCATGGGAATGCCAAAGAAACGACGGAAAAACTCTTGCATTTCCTCGTCATCGCCACCTGGCATGCCCTGATCCGGCTTGACTTTTTCCGTAGTCCGGATATTCACCACAGCCGGGCCGACCTTCTCGACCATATCGGAGAAGTCCGGCAATCCCGGCACTGCTGCCGCAAGTGCGGATGGGGCGGCACCAATCAGGGCCGGCCCGAAGATCGCGCTGCCGGCACCAAACAAAACGGCAAACAGGGTATTGCGTAACGAGTGGATTGTTTTCATGTCATTACTAATTTAATTGTTATTTAATCTTGAATTCAATGGAGTTGGCAATTTGCCGTAGTGCGGCCGGCGGCACTTCACCGACAATCGTCAGCCAGTGATCGCCTAGTCGTTTGCCAACGATGCTGGTCGCCCCTTGCTGCAGCGAACCTTCAGTCCGACTCTGGCTGCCAGGCTCAATAAAAATCGAAATCGCAGCCAGGCCATCCGAAAAAACGATCTGTGACACTTCGCGCTGGCTGGGCTGAGTATTCTGCCGCGCAGCCACTCCAGAGCCATCCTGTGCCGGCGTATCGGAAATCATGCGTCGCAATTCGCGAATTCTGACAAATCCCGGCGGCACCGATTTAATGACCCAAGCGGATAGATCAACCGCTCCCATCACTGCGTTTTCCACCCTCCAGCCGGTGGTATTGGCATAGCTCGGCCGTACTTGGCGGCGGTCGATATTACCAATTCCGAGTTGGGTAAACGCAATTTGCTCGATCACCTCATCCTTCTCATTCAAGGTCTGCGCGCGCAGCAGCAATCCCGTGGACTTTTCCGCCCATAGCTTGTAACCATAGCGCAGCCCATCTTTCGGCTCCAGCACCACCGCCTGACAGTCATAGCCTGCTACCCTACCCGTCTCGCCTTTGCGGACATCGTAATGCAACGCCAGGTCCGCCGTGCTGACCACGTTGATTGAAGGAAAGACATCCTTGGTTACGCGGTTTTCCACCAGCAACGTCTTGGTTTCCGGCACGTAGCAGATAATTTCCTCGTTGGTGCGAATGTATTCGCGCGGTTTGCCGTCCAGCACTTCCAGCTTCTCGATTTCATTCCGCCCCTCGAGCAAATGGGTAATGCGCGAAGTGCGCATCAGATTTCCCTGCTGGTAAATGAAGGTGCCGGTGTAATTCAAACGCTGCGCCGCAGCCTGGATTTTCTTCAGCAGAAGCTGGGCTTCCTGGCCAGCCGTCGTCTTGTCTGTCGGCAGGCTATTGCCCTGTGCATAAGCGGCAAGACCAAACAAGAGATACAGCGTAAAGGCGTATCTCAGAAATACCACTGTTCGCCCCATATCGATTAGTTACCTGAACTGGATGCGAACGTAGCGGAGCGAGCAAACTGCGCGGTGCTATACACGGAAGAAGAAAAACGCTGATGGGCAAACAGATAATCATCGATGCGTGGATCACGCAACATAACTTCTTCGTCGGTCGTTGTCTGGACAGCCACGGCTGGCGTGGTGATCGCAGCAGAGTTCAACGCCGCATTGGTCAAGGCTGGCTGCGGGGTCGCCGGCACCACTTGCTGGATGTCGGGAGTGCCGTCTGCAACCATCAGGTGAGGCGTCGTTATAAATGCCACAGTGGCAACGGCAGCGGCCGCGACCATACCGGGCAAGGCGAGTCGCTTCAATGCCCATCGTGAAGCGAGTACTGTAGTTGCACTCTGTGGCTGCGGTGCGCTGGCGGCTACGCGCGCTGGTGACATCGGCGCAATGATTGCCGGCTCGGCCTCGAGGCGATCAAACAGGCGCTTGGAAAAATCGCGGCTCATGCTCAATGCGATCTCGTCCGAACGTAACGCATCGCCTGCCTGATGGTAAGCTTCCCACGCAGTCCGCCCTTCGTCCTCATGCAACAGCGCCAGCACCGCTTCGATCCGCGATTCATCAAGCTCGCCGTCAACCAGCGCGGAAATCTCTTCCCGAGTCAAATTCGTATTCATACCCTAACCTCGTAAGCAACCCAGCCCCTGTTTCAAACCCGCTGCGTCTGTTACCAACGCTTGTCGAGCGCCGTATCCAGCAACGGCCTCAATTTCTCCGCAATAGCTTCCCGTGCCCGGAAAATGCGACTTCGCACCGTTCCAATCGGACACCTCATTGCTTCGGCGATTTCGTCATAGCTTAAACCTTCGATTTCACGCAATGTAATCGCCATGCGCAATTCGTCAGGAAGCGCATCCATCGCGAGATTGACAGTTTGAGCAATCTGCTTGGTCGCTAACATTGACTCTGGCGTATTGATATCCCTTAGGTGCTCTCCGTCATCAAAAGTTTCTGCTTCCTCAGCGTCCGCTTCAGTCGAGGTCGGGGCTCTGCGCGCTTGAGTTACCAGGTAATTTTTTGCGGTATTGATGCCGATCCTGTACAGCCAGGTATAAAACGCGGAATCACCACGAAACTGTGGCAGCGCCCGATAAGCCTTGATAAAGGATTCCTGCACGACATCTTCCGCCTCCGCCTGGTCGCGAATCAGCCGCGACACCAGCCGCATCAATTTCCGTTGGTACTTGATCACCAACAATTCGAACGCTTTTTTATCACCACGCTGAACGCGCTCGACAAGCAGTTGATCAATATCGCGTTCTGTCGCCAATCGCTATTCCTTGTTTTATTGCAACGTTCGCGCGACTCGAAACATTGACTGAATGAAACACAATAAGTTCGCGGGAAAGGAAGAAATTTGCATTTCTGGCTAATATTTCATGGAATGATCATGTGCTGCCAGCCATCGGCACGCGACTGACAGTGCGCGAAAGGTACTCGGCGGTACGCAATCTGGCAAAATTGGCACGACAACCACGCGTCGATCGTCCAACTGCAGGCGCAACAGCAATAGCCACGACCAAATGGTGGTTGCAGGCATCAATCTGGCCTCCATGTCCATTTTTGCAAGAAGAGAGCTTTTATTGGTCTTGCCGGGGCCTGCGGATTTGCACTCGGCCAGCCGGATCTGCCCTGACCCGGATATATGGATATGAAACTCTGATCTGCTGCGAATGCGCTGATAAAAAACAGAAAAAGCGATGAAAAAACAGCAAATACTAATCAGAATTCGGGAAGCAGGCGGTAGTAACTGGCCAACTGCACCTAATGCCACTACCGCTGCGATGCTCAATACTCCCAAGCACATGCCGCAGGTCAGCACATGCAGCGTCGGCGACGGTTTTATCACAGCGTAGATCGCGATCGACATCGGCTAATATGTCCAGGCGAAATGCCGAGGGCCGGCGAACTCGTGTTATCAGCTACACCTTGCCAAAAACCAAAGTGCCATTGGTCCCGCCAAAACCAAAAGAATTTTTTACAGCAATGTTAATTGGCATCTCCCGCGCAGTATTGGCACAGTAATCAAGATCGCACGCCGGATCCTGATTGAAGATGTTAATGGTAGGCGGCGACAATTGATTATGCACCGCCAACACGGTAAATACAGATTCAAGGCCGCCAGCGCCGCCCAACAAGTGGCCGGTCATGGATTTGGTGGAATTCACCACGATCTTTTTCGCATGATCGTTCAAGGCACGCTTGATCGCAACGGTTTCAGCAAGATCTCCCAGCGGCGTGGAGGTACCGTGGGCATTCACGTAATCAACCTGTTCGGCATTGATCCCGGCATTTTTCATTGCGCTAAGCATTGAACGGCAAGCACCATCCCCGCTTTCCAGCGGTGCGGTCATGTGATGGGCATCCGCACTCATGCCAAACCCAAGCAGCTCTGCATAAATTGTCGCCCCGCGCGCTTTGGCCGACTCGTACTCCTCCAGAACCATGACCCCAGCCCCCTCGCCAAGGACAAAACCGTCTCGGTCCCGATCCCATGGCCGTGAAGCAGTTGCCGGATCATCATTGCGCGCGGACAATGCCCGCGCCGAAGCAAAGCCGCCCAGCCCCAAAGGGGAAATAGTGGATTCTGCGCCGCCGGCAACCATGATATCGGCATCACCGTATTCAATCATGCGTGCAGCCATGCCGATGCAGTGCAGGCCAGTTGTGCAGGCTGTCACAATCGCCAGATTTGGGCCGCGCAGCCCATACATGATGGACAAATTCCCCGAAATCATGTTGATGATCGAGGCCGGCACAAAAAACGGACTGATCCGGCGTGGCCCACGGCTGCTTAATTCGGCGTGGGTGGCTTCGATCAGTGGCAAGCCGCCAATCCCGGAGCCGATCAGAACGCCAATACGGTCGGCATTCTCTTCGGTAACCGCTAGGCCGCTGTCTTGAATTGCCTGAATCCCGGCCGCCATCCCATAGTGGATGAAGGCGTCCATATGGCGTGCTTCCTTGCCCGGGATGTATTCTTCAATATTGAAATTTTTGACTTCGCCTGCAAAGCGGGTCGAAAAAGGCGTGGCATCAAATTTTGTGATGGTCGCAATTCCAGACTTGCCGGCGACGACCGCGCTCCACGCTTCGGCAACGGTATTGCCGACCGGAGAAACGCAACCTAACCCGGTAATCACGACACGGCGTTCGTGTGTACGGCTCAAACAGCTTCTCCCAAAATCAAACGAACTGATCAAGCCTTGACATGCGCTTTCGCGTATTCGATCGCCTGCTGCACGGTCGTGATTTTTTCGGCTTGCTCGTCAGGAATTTCCATTTCGAACTCATCTTCGAGCGCCATCACGAGCTCGACGGTATCCAGCGAATCGGCGCCAAGATCGTCAACGAAGGATGATTCGATCTTGATATCGGCTTCGGCGACGCCAAGCTGCTCGGCGACGATTTTCTTAACGCGTTGTTCGATGTCTGACATGTTATGCCTCCAGATTGTGGGTTACAGAGTTGTGGGTTACAGAAAGTGCGCGCATTTTATCAGGTTTGCGCAATCAAAATTCATTTTTAGCTTCTGCTTTTAACGTTGGCCAAATGTGATTCAAAATCGCCTAATTTTTAATTAGCCCATATACATGCCGCCGTTGACGTGCAGTGTTGTGCCGGTAATATAAGCCGCCTGCCTGGAGGCGAGGAAAGTTACCGCGGCCGCGATTTCTTCCGGCATGCCGAGTCGGCCAAGGGGAATCTGCTGCAATATGGCGGTGGTTTGCCCCTCGCTCAAGACCTTCGTCATATCGGTGTCGATAAATCCCGGCGCCACGCAGTTGACGGTGATATTGCGGCTGCCAATTTCACGTGCCAAGGCCCGGCTCATTCCCGCCACCCCGGCTTTCGCAGCGGCGTAATTCATTTGACCCGGATTGCCGGCCGATCCGACTACCGATGTGATATTGATGATACGCCCATGCTTGGCCTTCATCATGCCGCGCAAGACCGCCCGCGACAGGCGCGCTACCGCGCTCAGGTTGGTTGCAATCACAGCGTCCCATTCTTCATCTTTCATCCGCATGGCCAGTTGATCTTGCGTGATGCCCGCATTGTTGACCAGGATGGTCAACGCGTTGAATTCCTTTTGTATGGCTTCGACTGCGGCGCTGCACTGAGCGGCATCATTCACATTCAGCACGATGCCATGGCCGCACTCTGGCCTGATCGCCTGCAAGTATTCAGAAATCGCGGCGGCGCCGGCCTCGGATGTGGCACTGCCAATTACCTTTGCGCCCTGACGCGCCAGTTCCTGGGCCACGGCCCGCCCAATGCCACGCGACGCGCCAGTGACCAGTGCAACTTCGCCCTCTAGATTTGAAATCCCCATATTCACCGCGATTGCTCCAGTAACTTGTCAAGCGACGCCTGATCGATGATGGCGTCGCCGATTAAATCCCCATTGATCCTCTTGGTCAGCCCCAGCAGAACTTTTCCAGGGCCACACTCGACTATATGCTGCACTCCTTGCGCAGCGATTTTCTGAATGGTTTCCACCCAGCGTACCGGGCGGGCAGCCTGGCGCGTCAGCGCATCCTTGATACGGCCCGCATCCTGCTCGATGGCGACATCGACGTTATTAATCAACGGAATCAGTGGCACGGAAAATTCCAGCGGCGCCATGTAATCACGCAGGCGATCCGATGCCGGCTTCAGCAGCGACGAGTGGAATGGCGCCGACACCGGTAATACCAAAGCCCGTTTTGCGCCCTTGGCTTTGGCAACTTCGCAGGCACGCGCCACCGCCGCTTGATGTCCGGCGATAACGACCTGTGCCGGCGCATTGAAATTGACTGCCTCTACCACCTCTCCCTGGGCGGCTTCCAGGCATACTGCGCGCACATCCTCATCCGAAAGCCCGAGAATCGCAGCCATGCCACCCTGGCCGACTGGCACCGCCTCCTGCATGACCTGGGCTCGAAAACGAACCAGCGGAATCGCGTCCTTGAATGGAATGACGCCCGCCGCGACCAGCGCCGAATATTCGCCCAAACTATGGCCAGCAACCATCTCAGGCGCTTTACCGCCTTGTGCAAGCCAAGCCCGAAAACAGGCGACGGCGGCTGTCAGCATGATGGGTTGGGTATTGGTGGTAAGGTCCAATTCTTCCTTCGGACCCTCGGCGATCAGTCTGTCGAGGTCGAAACCCAAAAGTTCGGACGCCTCGGCCACGGTGTCCTGCACCACGGCGTTGCCGGCAAAACCGTTCAGCATACCGATCGCCTGTGAACCCTGACCGGGGAAAACAAAAGCCAACTTTGCCATTCTCTGACCAATAAAAAATTTACATTCGCGCGATCGTGGCGCCCCAAGTGAAACCTCCGCCGACACCTTCCATCATCACGTTGTGGCCCGGCTTGATGCGACCATCCCGTACGGCAGTATCCAGCGCCAGAGGAATCGAGGCAGCCGATGTGTTGCCATGTTGATCAACCGTCACGATCATTTTTTCCAGTGGCAAACCAAGTTTTTTGGTGGTGCTTTGCATGATCCGTATATTCGCCTGGTGCGGGATCAGCCAGTCCAGCTGCTCCGCCTCCATATGCGCCATATGCAGCGCTTCCATCGCAACTTTTTCGAGTACGGATACCGCCAGCTTGAACACCGCCGGGCCATCCATATGCAAGAACGCACTACCCTCCACAGCGCCGGCACGTACGCTGCCAGGAACGCACAGGATATCGCTATGGCGACCATCGGCATGCAGCTTCGTGGCCAGCACCCCTGGCGTGGCGGAGGCGCTCATCACGACCGCGCCCGAGCCGTCGCCAAACAGCACGCAGGTGCTGCGATCCTCGAAATTCAGTATCCGGGAAAAGACTTCCGAGCCAATGACTAGAACATTCTTATGCGCTCCGGTCTTGATGAAGCTATCGGCCATCGATAACGCGTAGACGAAACCGCTGCATACCGCCTGCACGTCAAGCGCTGCACAATGATTGATGATTCCCAGCTTGCGTTGAACCACGCACGCCGTGCTTGGAAAGCCGCCAAAAAAATCCGGAGTGGAGGTCGCCAAGATGATCAGATCGATTTGATTCGGCTCCAGCGCTGCCATCTCCAGTGCTCGCCGCGCCGCAAACACTGCCAGGTCGCTGGACTGCATGTCGGGTTCCGCGTAATGACGCGCTGAAATTCCGCTGCGCGTAAAAATCCATTCATCGGAGGTCTCCACGCCTTTTTCGGCGAGTTGCGCCGCCAAGTCGTGGTTGGTCACCCGCCGCGGCGGCAAATAACTGCCGGTACCGATGATCTTGCTGTAGAGAGTCATGCGCTTTTCTCTTGAATCGATTCAGTCATGCTGGTGTCCTTCGCTGCAGGAGTACTTTGCCCCTGCGGCATCAATTCGGCAATGGTGGTGGCAACGCGCGCCAGGACGCCATGCGTGGCGGCATCGAAGGCGCGCTTGATGGCCCATTCATAAGCGTAGGCATCGGCGCCGCCATGGCTCTTGAAGACCAGGCCACGCAGACCCAGGAGGCTGGCACCATTGTAACGGGACGGATTCAGGCGGTGGCTGAATGAACTGATGGCGCCGCGTGCAAGCAGTGCGCCAAGCATATTCAACGGATTGCTTTTGAATGCAGTCGTCAGGGCACTTTTCACGAAACGTCCAAGACCTTCCGATGCCTTCAGCACCACGTTGCCGACAAAACCATCGCAGACTACCAGATCGGTCGTCCCCATGAAAATATCATTGCCTTCGACGTTACCGTAAAAATTCAGCACCCCTTGTTGGTGATCTGCTCGCAACAATGCGGCAGTCTGCTTGACGACATCATTGCCTTTGATGTCTTCCTCGCCGATATTCAGCAAACCAACGGTCGGACTCGGAATACCCTCCACAGCCGCAACCAGAATCGAACCCATCAAGGCAAATTGGTGCAAGTGCTGCGGTTCGCAATCGACGTTGGCGCCCAGATCGAGCATGTAGGTGGGACGGCCTTTCTGGTTGGGAATCAGGGCGCAAATCGCCGGGCGGTCGACGCCTGGAATGGTCTTCAGCACATAGCGCGAGACGGCCATCAATGCGCCGGTATTGCCGGCAGAGACGCATGCCTGCGCCTTGTTTTCCTTCACCAGATTGATCGCCACCCGCATCGACGAATCTTTCTTGCGACGCAGTGCGATCTCCAGCGGATCGTCCATCGCCACAACTTCGGATGCCGCGACTACAGACAGGCGAGGATGATCGAAGGCCTTGTGTTTTTTGAGTTGAGCGTGAATGGCATTTTCCAGGCCAACCAGAATCAACTCGGAATCCGGCTCACGATTGACGAAGGAAATTGCTGCAGGAACAGTAACCGATGGGCCATGATCGCCGCCCATGCAGTCGATAGAAATTTTTGTTGTCATGTATTGGTTCTGAACCACGCTCCAGACCGCATTATGGGCCAGATTCGGCGCGACTCAAAATGACAGTGCAGCATGTTTCGAGATATAAAAACGGCGCCGGATAAAATCCCTCAGCGCCGCATTTTGCAGGAAACCGCACTCAGATTATTCGTCGTTCTTGGTCTTCAATACCTTGCGTCCGCGATAGAACCCATTCGGGCTGATGTGATGACGCATGTGAGTTTCACCGGTAGTCGGTTCGACGGCCAGTGGAGGCGCGCTTAAAAAATCATGCGAACGATGCATGCCGCGCTTGGAGGGGGACTTCTTGTTTTGCTGGACTGCCATGACAACTCCTAAACCATAAGTTTGTAAATTTTAACATATCGGATTCAGCGCCTGGATGCCGTCCCGAATATCCTTGCTGCAGCTCTTTATTTCAGTTGCACCGCCAGTACTCGTACCTTACTGCTTCAAGTCCTTCAGTGCGGCAAATGGCGATGGCTTTTTTGCGCCTTGCAATCGCTCTACGGTTTCCTGACCTGGACAATTTTCATGCTTGGGCGCAAACGGCAGCGCGAGCAGCGCGTCATCTTCAACCAGCAGCATGACGTCCAACTGCTTTGCCACGACGATGACATCGACTGCATCGTCCTGCAGCAATTCCTCGATGCTGTCCGCAGCGTCTTCATCCGGCGCCAGAATCAGAACAGACTGGGTTGCGATACGGTGTGCAAATGGCGTCAAACACCGCTGACACATCAATTGCATCGTTCCCGTAACCGACAACCTCAGCCGGGTATGCCCGAATTGATCCGCATCGCCGTGCAACGACCACTGCAGCACTCCGGAAGCATCGCCCCCTTCCGCCGCTAGGCGACCCAGTTCAGCGATTGCGACCTCGCCCTCTGCGCGCTCCCTGAGTCGACAAAAATCAAAGGCGTCGATCGCAAAAGCTCTCATAAGACAAGTTGAACCCCGAAAACCTGCGATAATAACAGCCTTTCTCCTTACTGGTCAAAGCCTTAGCGCAGTTTATTCAGCCTTTCTTCAACACCGCCCACTTCGATGCCCGCGCCCCCCTCCACCAGGCTGATTCTCGCGTCCGGTTCCCGCTATCGCCAGGAGTTGCTCGCACGTCTGCGCTTGCCATTTGACGCGATTGCGCCGGACATTGATGAAACCCCGCTGCCCGCTGAAACTCCGCAGGCAACCGCATTGCGGCTAGCCCAGGCAAAAGCGGCCGTAGTGGCTCTGGCAGCGCCGGATGCACTGATTATCGGCTCGGATCAGGTAGCCATCCTGGACGGCCAGCAAATCGGCAAGCCCGGATCGCATGCCAATGCGCTGCGGCAATTGCAACAATTGCGTGGGCAATCAGTGGTCTTTCATACGGCGCTGTGCCTGCTGGACGGGCGCGTGAACGCGCCGGCAGGCAAAATACAACTCAGCAATATCCAAAGTTCGGTGACGTTCCGCGACTTGTCGGACCATGAGCTGGATGCCTACCTGCGTATCGAGCAACCATACGATTGCGCCGGTAGCGCAAAAAACGAAAGCCTCGGGATTGCGCTGCTTGAAAAAATTGAAAGCACCGACCCTACGGCATTAACCGGCTTGCCTCTGATCGCACTCACCTCGATGTTGCGACGCGCCGGCCTGTCTTTGTTCGCAACATAGATTCATGGGAGTATGCCCGTTTTTCAATGAATTTCGCATATTTTACCGACATGCATAAATATGCTGGCATGAGTATATAAGCAGATAAGAAAATGACAATGACTGGAACGCTTTACCTCATTCCAAATACGCTGGGTACGGATAGTCCCGAGGCGGCCGACCCACTCGGATCGCTGATCCCAGATGCAGTGCAATCGATTACCAGGGGCCTCGATTACTTCATAGCCGAAAATGCCAAAACGACCCGCGCTTTCCTGAAGCTGCTCAGCCGGCAACATGCGCTGGTCCGGCCCCTGCAGGAGATCGATATCGCGGAACTAAATATCAATACCGGTAGTGTCAAGCTGCCGGCATTGCTGGCGCCGCTGTTAGCGGGCCGGGACGCTGGGCTCGTGTCCGAGGCAGGAGTGCCGGCTGTTGCCGACCCAGGTGCCGATCTGGTTCGCCTGGCCCATCTCCATGCGATCCGGGTAAGGCCACTGGTTGGTCCCTCGTCGCTACTGCTGGCGCTGATGGCAAGCGGCTTGAACGGCCAGAGTTTTGCCTTCAACGGCTATCTGCCTACCGACCCGAGCTTGCGCAGCAAGCGAATCAAGGCATTGGAGGAACGCTCGAGGCAAGACTGGCAGACTCAGTTGTTCATTGAAACCCCTTATCGCAATGGCGTAGTACTCGACGCACTATGCGCTGCCTGCCAGGGACAGACCCTGATCTGCGTTGCAACCGACCTGAGTTTGGAATCGGAATCCGTGCGCACACAAGCTACAAGCCAATGGAAAGCAGAGCTGGCTGCCGGGCGAACGCCCAATTTCCACAAGAAGCCCACCGTGTTTCTGATGCTCGCGGAATAATCACACGCGTCATCAACAACAAAACGACGGTCTTGCGCCGTCGTTTTGTTGTTCTAACCATTACCACAAGAGTACTGGATACTCCTAGATCCGCATCTACTGTGCGGAAATATCTGCATGCGTCGCCGGATCAGGGACCCGACGCTTATCCGATGCAATCGCTAACAATTGAACCACTTGTTATGCCTTCGCTAATCACGCTCTCCTTGACGCTTCGAATACTTCCAATATATGACAGCAGCCAAAACATGCAAGGACAAAGCATCCGCAACTTGCTAGCGTAAAACCGGCTGGCTGTTGCCTACCAGCGCCTTTGCGGCGCCACCGCCAACCGCAGCGCCGAATTTCTTCAGCACGCGCTCCGGCAAGCCCTCGCGTTGGGTGTAATCGACAATATCCTCGGCTTTGAACACGTCGCGCGCCACCGAGTCGACCGTACCAAAGCCGTCGGCCAGGCCCATTTCAACCGCCTTGCTGCCAATCCAGAACAAGCCCGAGAAGGTTTCCGGAGTTTCCTTCAAACGCTCGCCCCGCCCTGTACGGACAACATCGATGAATTGCTGATGAATATCTTTCAGCATCTCCGATGCGTAGTCTTTTTGCGCTGCACTTTGCGGGCTGAACGGATCCATGAATCCCTTGTTTTCGCCGGCCGTCAGCAGGCGTCGTTCGACGCCCAATTTTTCCATCAGGCCGGTGAACCCAAAACCATCCATCAGGACGCCGATCGAGCCGACGATGCTTGCCTTGTTGACGTAAATCTTGTCCGCGGCGGCAGCGATGTAATAACCGCCGGAGGCGCACATTTCATCCACTACCACATACAAGGGCTTGTCGGGGTGGGCGAGCCGCAAGCGCCGCATTTCGTCGTTGACCATGCCCGCTTGAACCGGGCTGCCACCGGGGCTGTTGATACGCATCACGACACCGACCGAACCGCTGTTCGAGTAGGCCTTGTCCAGTGCACTGATGATGTTTTCGGCCGATGCCTTGCCGTCGGCCTCGATCGTGCCATCCACATCCACCAGTGCCGTATGGCGGCCGATATTTTCCACATCGACCGTGCCTAGACCGAACACCAGCCAGAGTCCAAGCACGATCACGGCCAGCGTCAGCAATTTCAGGAAAATCCCCCAGCGCCGGCGCGCACGCTGTTCGCGCAGAGTGGCAAACGCCAGCTTTTCCAGTATTTCCCGTTCCCAACCACTTTTCGGGATGGCCGCCGACTGTGGCTGCCCGGGTTCCAATTCGTTATTACTCATCATCGTCGCTCTTCTTGTTCCGCCAGCGCTTATGCGATCGCGGGCCGTACATAGTCATCCGGTTGCCAGTACACCTGGCCATCCTGTTCCGCCACTGCAATGGCGCGCAACCGCCCACCCCGGCAAGGGCCACCGGCGCAGACACCCGTATCCGGCGCGTAGATGGCGCCATGGGTCGAGCACATCAGGTAATCACCGCCCGATTCAAAAAACTCCCCTTCGGCCCAATCCAGCTCGATCGGCACATGCGCGCAACGGTTCAACCAGCCACGAATCATGCCGTTGTAGCGCACGACGAAGCCGGTCCTGGCTTCGCCGCCGGCCGTCACTGGAAAGCGCACTCCTTTGCCGCCGTCCATCACAGCCCCGGAAACACAGATTGGAATCATCTCCTCGCCCATCGGAGTCAGGCGTTGTCCAGCAGCCAGGCATGTAGCTTCATGACCGAATTGGCGGCATACAGCGGCTTCAGTGCAGCCAGTTCGTGCGCCGGGTGTGCGCCGTAATGCACCGCCACTCCCGCAGCGCCAGCATTGACCGCCATTTGCAGATCATGCGTGGTATCGCCGATCATCAATGTGCGCTTCATATCCTGACCGAGTTCGCGCGTCAGCTCCTGCAGCATCGCCGGATGGGGCTTGGAAAATGTCTCATCAGCGCAGCGGGTGGCATCGAACAGCGACAACAAATTGACCGCATTCAGCGCGCGATTGAGCCCGACCCGGCTTTTGCCAGTGGCCACCGCCAAAAAATACCCGCTGCGAGACAGCTCATCCAGCATTTCTGGGACACCGGCAAATAAGGTCAGCTCCTGATCCTGGGCCAGATAGTGGTAGCGATAGCGCTCCACCATGCGTGGATAATGTTTCGGCTCGATTTCGGGTACCGCAGTTTGCAGTGCCTCCTGCAACCCGAGACCAATCACATGCGCGGCGACACTATCGGCCGGCATGGGGAAACCCAAATCCCTGGCAGCGGCCTGAATGCACTTGACAATCGTTGCCGTACTGTCCATCAAGGTGCCGTCCCAATCAAATACGATCAGGTCAAATTGCTTTTTCGCCATGTTTCCGGCAGCTCCAAACTGCCTTCTCCTTCTGATTGCTAACAAACCGCATGTACTCGCTATCGGGCTAGCGTGCCGACGCGGATATTTTTTCCTGGCTGCTTAAAAAGCGCGCACATTCTGCCGGCAACGCCGCATTGAGTGTGACAGATTTTCCGGATTCCGGATGCAGGAAGCTGATTTGGTGTGCATGCAAAAACATGCGCTTGAAGGGGGGGCGGGTGCCCTCTGCCTTGTGCAGCGCATGATTTAGCGCAAAATCGCCGTATTTCTCATCGCCAACGATAGCAAAGCCACTGGACGCCAGATGGACGCGAATCTGATGCGTGCGCCCGGTCTTCAATTCGGCTTCCAGCAACGTGAACTCACCATAGCTTGCCAAGCGGTTGAAGACCGTATGCGAAAGCTGCCCGCCCTCCTGCACGCGTACGCGCCGCTCGCCTTCTGCAGTCGTATATTTAAACAAAGGCAAGCGTACATGTTGCTTCTGGTTTTTCCAGTCACCGTGGACCAACACCAGGTAACGCTTGTCGGTCTCGCCGTCCCGCATTTGCGCGTGCAGGTTGGTCAGCGCCGAACGTTTCTTGGCCAGCAACAGGATACCGGAAGTATCGCGATCCAGGCGATGCACCAATTCCAGGAATTTTTCGTCTGGCCGCGCCGCCCGCAATTGCTCGATCACCCCAAAACTTACGCCGGACCCGCCATGCACGGCGACGCCGGCCGGCTTGTCGATCACCAACAGATGCGCATCTTCCAACAGTATCTTGTATTCCGCGCCCGGCACGTAGCGAGTGACAATTTCGGCCAGGCGCAACGGCGGGATGCGGACAACGTCGTCTTTTTGTAGACGATAGGTTTGATCGATGCGCCCTTTGTTGACCCGTACCTGGCCAGAGCGCAGCACACGGTAGACGTGACTTTTCGGCACGCCTTTACAGATGCGCAGCAGGAAATTATCGATGCGCTGGCCTGCTTCGTTGTCGGAAATCAGAACATGCTGGACTTGGGGCTGCACGCTGGCAGACGCTAGCGCGGGTGGTGTTTCAGCTGCTTTCCCATAAAATCTCGCTAAGTCCTTCATTTTGAATATATAATTGTTTCGCTGCAGTTATAGGACTGTGGCTGGTGTAAGAATAAAAAGCACATTCTACACAGCGGCCTCCCCATCGGCCTCGCCAATTTGCAAATTAGATGGGAAAAAGATGTGTACGCAGCATCCCTGCGCGAATCAAGGTCGCACCGTTGTTGTAATCGGATCGCGCGCACGGGTGTCGGACCCGAATGTTTGGATTACCAGGATACAAGTCCGGCAAGTCCGCCTTTCTTTATAAGTAGGTTGGAGGGCTCGCCGGTTGATGATGTCGACACTATTTTGCCGAATTCACTAAGCTCCATGCTCCGTTTGGCTCAACCAGGTTGCTCGCGGCTTGAGACCGTTTTTTCTGCGCTCGATTTTTCGCATGCGCAAGAATCCGGTCAAGCGTGCTTGCGGCAACTCGATCGACATGATCCGCGCCCGATCATGGCACCAGCGCTGTCGCGCCAGGCCGCCGTGCACCAAGGCAATTCCCTTCCCCCAGACACTCCAACCGCGCGTACATCCCCTGTACTTTTGCCGCCCGTCAGGATCAAGCGGCATTAATGCCGGCCTACGGGCCACGGAGTGAAAAATGAAACGCATGTTGTTCAATGCCACGCAGCAGGAAGAGTTGCGCGTGGCCATCGTCGACGGCCAAAAGCTGATCGACATCGATATCGAAACCACCGGACGCGAGCAACGCAAGTCCAACATCTATAAAGGCGTCATCACCCGCATCGAACCGTCGCTGGAAGCGTGTTTCGTCAATTACGGCGAAGAGCGGCACGGCTTCCTGCCGTTCAAGGAAGTGGCGCGCGGCTACTTCAAGGAAGGCGTCGATGTGCGTAGCGCCTCGATCAAGGAAGCCTTGCGCGAGGGCCAGGAAATCATGGTCCAGATCGAAAAGGAGGAGCGCGGCAATAAAGGCGCAGCGCTGACCTCGTTCGTCTCGCTGGCCGGCCGCTACCTGGTCTTGATGCCGAACAATCCGCGCGGCGGCGGCGTCTCGCGCCGCGTCGAGGGCGAAGACCGGCAGGAATTGCGCGAAACCATGGACAAGCTGGATTTGCCAAGCGGCATGTCGGTGATTGCCCGGACTGCCGGCATCGGCCGCAATGTCGATGAATTGCAATGGGATTTGAACTACCTGATGCAGCTATGGCGCGCGATCGAAGGCGCCGGCCAGTCGGCCGCAGGCGCGTTCTTGATTTATCAGGAATCGTCATTGGTGATTCGCGCCATCCGCGACTATTTCCAACCGGATATCGGTGAAATCCTAATCGACACCGACGACATCTACGAACAGGCCCAGCAGTTCATGACCCATGTGATGCCCGATATGGTGCATCGGGTCAAGCGCTACCGCGACGACGTGCCGCTGTTCTCGCGCTTCCAGATCGAGCATCAGATCGAGACCGCCTATTCGCGCACCGTGCCGCTGCCATCCGGCGGCGCGATTGTGATCGACCATACCGAAGCGTTGGTGTCGGTCGACGTCAACTCGGCGCGCGCCACGCGCGGCAGCGATATCGAGACGACAGCGTTCAACACCAACCTGGAAGCGGCGGAAGAAGTCGCGCGCCAGTTGCGCCTGCGCGACCTGGGCGGTTTGATCGTGATCGATTTTATCGACATGGAAAACTCCAAAAACCAGCGCGAAGTCGAAACCCGCCTGAAGGATGCGCTGCACTACGACCGCGCCCGCGTGCAGATGGGCAAGATCTCGCGTTTCGGCCTGATGGAATTGTCGCGCCAGCGGCTGCGTCCCTCGCTGTCGGAAGGCAGCCATGTGACTTGCCCGCGCTGCAACGGCACCGGCCATATCCGCGATACCGAATCGTCGGCCCTGCAGGTGCTGCGCATCGTCCAGGAAGAGGCGATGAAGGAAAACTCGGCGGCCATCCATGTGCAGGCGCCGGTCGACGTGGCCGCCTTCCTGCTGAATGAAAAACGCGGCGAAATCCTGAAGATTGAAACCCGGCATCGCGTCACTATCGTGCTGATCCCGAACAAGTATCTGGAAACGCCGCACTACAAGCTGGAACGCATCAAGAGCGACGATAGCCGGCTGGAAGAACCGCAGGCCAGTTACGCGATGGCCGAGGAAGCCGACACCGACATCAGCTACGACAAGCGGCAAAAAGCCGAAAGCAAACCGCGCCAGGAAGCCGTGGTCAAGGGTATTACCCCCGACCAACCAGCACC